>DYLI01000235.1 GCA_020722165.1 Halothiobacillus neapolitanus
GTTAGACTTGTCAGCCCTGCGCTGTACCTCAGGCTCTGAGTTGAAGGAATAGCCAAACAGGGGTAGCGACCACAGCGCTACCCGAAGGGCTGAGCCTGATTAACGGCTGACAAGTGGCCTGCCTGTCAGGGCCTCACGTGACCGCCCGACTGTCCAGGACGATGAAGCGTCTCAAGACGGTCTCGACGCTGCCCGTGCGCAAGACTTCCTGAGCCACACAGCGTAACACATCCTGGGCGTGCTCGATCCGATGTTGGCGGATCACGTCGGCCAGGCTGCGGCTCGTGCCAGCGGCGAGGAGGTCTTGAGCCTGTTGGTATTGCAGGTAGTTCATGGCCAGCAGAACCACCGCAAACCATTTCTCGGTGGCTTCAAAGCTTTGCAGCCGGAAATCGCCCAAGCCCAACGCCTCTTTGAGGTAGAAGTTATCGACCTCCACCGGCCAGCGCTGTTGATAGTGTCGCAAGGCTTCCTGAGCCGACAGGGATAAGTCGGTGCATAGGAAGTACTTCGGGCGCTTATCGCCCGGGTGCCGTCTGGAAATGATCACGCAGACTTGGTCCGGCACATCTTCCACATGTCCGCACAGCGTGCGCACATAGTAGCTGGGAGGCCGGGTCTCGTCTACCGCACTCATCCGCACGCGGGTGTAGTGCTTGTGCCGGAGCGCTTGGTCGTGTTGGTCGACACGCTTCCTATTTAGACGACGATTGGACTTGATGGCGCAAATCACATGCCAGCCTTGACGGCGGCAGAACTTGATCAACTTGGCTGAGGCATACCAGGTGTCGAACAGCACATACACCGGGTAGCCGGCGGGTAACACCTGAGCCAGTTCCAGCAGCATCTCACGGGCCAGAGCATACTTGCTGCGATAACGTAGCCGCTGGTCTTTCTCACGCTGCCGATTGAGACGACGTACGCTCTTCTCGCGCAAGTACAAGCGTGTGGCGAAGGTAAAGCCCACGGGGCCAATGTGTACATGCACTTCGACATAGACAAAGCCGTTGCTGTACACCTGCTTCTTGGACGTACTTTCGGTGTGGTTGTGTTGGAAGTCCACCGCCTCCAGATGCCGGGTGGCTTTATCCTTTTTGCCCAAGCTATCATCCACACTGACGCGCAAGGGCACATACGTCCCCAAGCGGTCAGCCAGTTTCAACAATTGCGTGAGCATAAAGCGCTGCCGCGCTTGGTTTACATCCCCAGGCGTCCAGGGACTCTCGCGAAAGAAGTCCGCCGCCGTTTTGGGATCCAGCTCTTCTACAAACTGGCGATACAGATTGCTCAGCGTCTTACGCGAATCACACACGATGAGGACATCGACCAGGCGGATCAAATGCTGCATTTGCGGTTGGTAAAGAGCCAGTTCCAGCGCCAGCACAAAGCTGGCAAGTTTTACTGAATAGTTTACAATGGTCTTGAGCATTGGG
>DYLI01000236.1 GCA_020722165.1 Halothiobacillus neapolitanus
AAACAACGCAAATGCGCATACACACTGCGCGCGAGGGATGGCGTGTCATAGCCGCCTTCGAGCATGGAGATGATGCGACCCTGAGCACTGGCATTAGCCTGTTTGATGAGCGCTTGAGTCAGCCACACGTAATCGTCCTCGGTTAAGGCGAATTGCCCCATGTCATCGTCGCGGTGGGCATCAAACCCTGCGGAAATCAGGATGAGCTGCGGGGCGTGGGCTTGGATGCGCGTAAACCATGCTTCACTGACGGCGGCGCGCCAGTGCGTGCCATCGGTTCCGGCGGGCAGGCCAACCGGCAGGCAGTTGGCTGCTAACGGCGGAATGCCACTGCTTGGGTAGTAGGGGTGCTGGAAGCTGGAGCAAAACAGAATGCGCTCATCGCCCGCCACGATGCTTTCCGTGCCGTCGCCATGATGCACGTCAAAATCAATAATTGCCACGCGCTCCAAACCGTGGCGTTCTAAAGCGTGCAGGGCGGCAATAGCGACGTTGTTGAAAATGCAGAATCCCGCCGGGTGGGTGCGACTGGCGTGGTGTCCCGGCGGGCGGATGGCGCAAAAGGCGCGGCGCATGGGCTGTTGCAGCACCCAATCGACGGCGGCAATGCCGCTACCCGCCGCGCGCAGAGCCGCAGGCAGGGTGTACGGATTCATGGCGGTGTCGCCATCGAGATTGACCATGCCGCTGGTTGGTGCGTGTTCAAAAATCAGCTCAATCATGCGCGGGTCGTGTGCCAAGGCAAGATCATCACGGCTGGCAAGCGGCGCGTCGATGTGGGTGAGCCAAGGCTCAAGGCCGCGTGCGATCAGCATGTCGGTAATCGCTTCCAGACGCGCGGCGTTTTCGGGGTGATGCGTGCCATTGCTGTGTTTGAGGCAATCGGGGTGGGTGATTAGGGCAAGATTCATGGCGCGCGCTCAGCATGGAAAATGGCAATACGCGCAATTTACTCCGCGCTTTCGGGATAGGCCACTACATGATCGATGGCGAGACGGATGCCGATATTTTCGCCTAGGGCGTGGTCGTGATGCGAGGGTACGAGCGAGAGGATGCGTGCGCCACTTGCCAGCTCCAGCGTGTAAAGGAAATCGGCACCGCGAAAGGCTTTTTTGATGATTTTTGCGTGCATGGGGCTGTCATCATCATGCACGACATCATCCGGGCGAATCAGTACGCTGACTGTGCAGTTGTTCCAGCACGCATCGCAGGCGTTGATGCCGCATTGGGTGGGAATTGTGCCACTTAATGTGCCCAGTTCAATTTCAACCTGGCGGCTGTTGACCACCCGTCCCGGCAGGAACGCGCCCATGCCGACGAAATCGGCGACGAAACGGTTGTTGGGACGGTGGTAGACGTTATAGGCCGTATCCCATTGCTGAATGCGGCCTTGGTGCATCACGCCCACCCAGTCGGCCATGGCAA
>DYLI01000063.1 GCA_020722165.1 Halothiobacillus neapolitanus
AGCAACAGGCGCGGCGCGGCGGCGAGTACGGCGGGCGGGGCGTAGAGGCCGTCGCCCAGCATGGGGTGGCCGAGATGCAGCATGTGGACGCGCAGTTGGTGTGAGCGCCCGGTGACGGGTTTGAGTTCCACGCGGCTGGTGTCGCCTGCAAAACCCGTTTCAAACCCCAGGCAACGCCAATGAGTGAGCGAGGGGCGTCCTTCCGGGGTGATGATCTGGCGCGGTTTATCGTTCCAGTCGGCAGCCAGTGGCGCATCGACACTGCCACTGGACTTGTCCAAATGCCCGTGTACCACGGCGATGTAGGTTTTTTCGGTTTGTCGTTCCTGAAACTGGATTGAGAGCGCGCGGTGACTGGCGGCATTGAGCGCAATTACCATCAAGCCGGAGGTTTCCCAGTCGAGGCGGTGCACGATGCGCGCCGTGGGATACACAAGGTTCAGACGGGTTATCAAGCTGTCTTTTTTGTCCGCGCCGACACCGGGTTGGCTCAGTAGACGGGTGGGTTTGTCTACCACGAGTAGTTCGTTATCAGCATAGACGATGCGGTAGTCGGGTAGGGGGGGCGACGCGGGTATCAAACCTTAATCCTTTGTATGCAGGGCATGTAACAAGCTATCTTCAAGTGTTTGTTTTTGTTCGGTATTCAAGGGAATTAATTTTCCTTTTTCCACATCGCGGATGGAGACATACAAGGTGTCATGTGCCTTTTCGCCCAAGGTGTTGATGGTGGCTCCTTGCAAGTTCATGCCGAGTTCGGCGAGTACGCCGCTAATCAAGGCCAATAAACCGGGGCGATCGACGGTTTCAATTTGCACGCGTGTGTTGTCGCCCTGCGCCGATGTTTCCATATCCATGCGTGTGGGGCAGTCGAAGTGGCGCAGCAGCGGGGAAGGGCGGCGCAAAGGGCGCGGGGCGGTCGCGCCTTGGGTGATGGCAAGGTGCAATTGATGCAGTAGATCGGTCTGCATCCAGGCATCGCGCAGGGGGCAGCCATTGGCATCGAGAAAAAGAATATCGTCCAGCACCATGCCTTGTGTGTTTAGGGTCAGATAGGCACTTTGGATGCTCAGGTTGAGACGATCCAGCGTGGCGGCGATCATGGCAAACAGTTGGGGCTGGTCGTGGGTGTAGATGAATAATTCGCTAATTTGGCGGGTTTGATCCTCACGCAAGGCCAGCCAGTTTGGCTTGGGGGAATGCAGAATGCCACACACGCGCCATGCCAGCTCGCCGGCTGGATGACGACGCAAATAGCGGTTAGGGAAACTTTCAAGCACGACGCGAGCTTTGTGCCAATCCGGTTCCTCATGCAAAGCACAGGTTTTGGCAAGCTCTGCGAGTACCTCGGCGCGTCGGCTTTGCACGTCAATGATTTCGAGCCCTTTTTTCAGGGCGTTGCGGGCTTTGGTGTACAAATCGCGGAGCAGGGCGGCTCGCCAGTCGCTCCATAAGGTCGGGTTAGTGGCATGAATATCCGCCACTGTGAGCAAGTACAGTGCATCAAGCTGGCGCTCGGTGCCCACCCAGCGACTGAACTCATCAATCACTTGCGGGTCGTCCAAATCGCGCCTTTGCGCGACAAAAGACAAGTGCAAATGTTCACGCACCAGCCACTCCACCAGTTCGGAATCTTCTGGAGGTAGTTGATGTAACGCGCAGAAATTGCGTGCTTTTTCTGCCCCAAGGATTTCGTGCTGCCCGCCCATGCCTTTGGCAATGTCATGAAATAAGGCCGCGAGAATCAGGATTTCGGGCTTGTCAAAATGCTGGAAAAGCGTGTGCGCCAGTGGGCTTTCTGCCTGCCCAAACGGAGTTGAAAAACGGCGTAAATTGCGCACAACCAACAATGTGTGCGCATCGACGGTGTAAAGATGGAATAAATCGAACTGCATCCGCCCGACAATGTTTTCAAAGTCGGGTAGATACGCAGCCAGCAGGCCGAGGCGATTCATGTGTTTTAGTGCATCGAAAACGCCGCGTGGTTGACGCAGTATGTCCAGAAACAGGGCGCGGGCTTTCGAGTTGTGGCGCATTTCTGCCCGCATTAAAGGCACATGGCTTTGCAGTTGGCGTAACGTGCTGGCGCGAATATGCAGCGGTTCGGGATGTTGCTGCACTAACAGAAACAGCTCCAGCATGGCGCTGGGCGTGCGCAAAAAAACTTGAGCGTGGGCGGTTTCGATCAGGTTGCCACGACGATTAAAGCGCGGATTGAGCGCGATAGGCTCACCTTCGGGTGGGAATAAGCGTTCCTCGAATTGCTGCATCACCAGCTGATTGATGCGCTCCAACCCCAACACGGCGCGGAAATAGCGCTGCATAAAGGCTTCGACGTGTTGGTTGCGGGTGTCCGGCTCATCGGTGGGTAACTCAGGCTCGTGCGTGTCCGAACACATGGCGGCCAGGGTTTTCTGGTGAATCAACAACAGGCGGTCTTCATGCCGGTCGCTCAAAAGATGCAGGGTGAAACGCATTTGAGAGAGAAAGGCGATGCGCTCCAGCAAAGCTGTCTGCTCCTGATCGGTCAGCAGCCCTTCGGTGACGAGTTGTGGGGTGGCATCGTGATGAAAGATGTGGCAACTCAGCCAGCGCAGGGTGTGCCAATCGCGCAGCCCACCGGGACTTTCCTTGATGTTCGGTTCGATTTTGTAGGCCGAATCATCAAAGCGTTGGTGACGCTCCTGCTGTTCGGCTTGTTTGCCACGAAAAAAAGCTTGGGGCGGCCAAATCTCGCTTTCGTGCGACATCAAAGGGGCAATCACAGCTTGCCATAATGCGTTTGAACCCGTCAGCACACGTCCTTCCAGCAGGCTGGTCATAATGCTCAAATCACGCGCCGCCAGGCTCAAACATTCATTAGGAGTGCGCGTGCTATGACCAAGCTCCAGACCCGCATCCCACAAGCGACTAATCAACACTTCAACCTGCGCCGCCACCGCAGCGGGCGCGTCGTCGGCCAGCAGCACGAGAATGTCGATATCGGAATGGGGGAATAACTCGCCACGCCCATAGCCACCAACCGCGATCAAGCTGGCATGAGCATCACTCAGCCCCGCGTCGGCCCAGGTTGCCGTGATGAACGTGTCCACAAGCCCGGTGCGGGTGCGGAAAAGCTCATCCAGCGCGACACCCTGATGCAACTGTTCAAGCTCACGCTCGCGCAGTGCGTGTAACGTATCTTTTAAGCAGGATTGTGCGGCAGGTAATGCAGGCATATCAGCTTGCGGACTGGCCGTGTGCCAAGGATGGGGACAGCGTGAGAATCTCGCAGCCCTGTTCGGTTAAATACACGGTATGTTCCCATTGCGCGGACAGCGAATGATCCTTGGTTACCACCGTCCAACCGTCGCCTAGCACCTTCACCTGACGCTTGCCGGCGTTAATCATCGGCTCAATGGTGAAGGTCATGCCGGCTTGCAGTACCGGTCCTTCATGCGCGTGGCCGTAATGTAGCACTTGAGGGTCTTCGTGAAAGGCTTGGCCAATGCCGTGACCGCAATATTCGCGCACCACGGAAAAGCCGTTTTTCTCGGCATGTTTTTGAATCACCTCGCCAATCATGCCCAGGTTCATCCCCGGCTTGATGGTTTCAATCGCCATATCCATGCACTCGCGGGTCACGCGAATCAGACGTTTGGCCAAAATCGACACTTCGTCAATTTCATACATGCGGCTGGTGTCGCCAAAATAGCCGTCTTTAATCACGGTGACGTCAACATTGATAATGTCACCGCGCTTGAGCACCTTGTCGCCGGGAATGCCGTGGCAAATCTGATGATTGATCGAAGTGCAAATTGACTTGGGAAAGCCGTGATAGCCCAAAGTCGCCGGAATCGTGCCCTGCACGTTCACCATGTAATCATGCGCCAAGCGATCAAGTTCTCCCGTGGTGACCCCAGGCTGTATAAACGGCGCGAGGTAATCGAGCACTTCGGCTGCCAAACGGCCTGCAATACGCATCTTGGCAATGTCTTCGGGGGTTTTCAGAATAATATTCATACGTGTGTCGTAAGGGTGCGAGGATAAACAAGCTGTCCATTCTAACAGCTCGCCGTCGTGTTTTTCCTGACCGGGCTTTGCTGAAAATGCTTGACATTAAGCCTTCACAAAATCATCATGCGCGGCCTTGGAAGCGTGGCAGAGCGGTTGAATGCAACGGTCTTGAAAACCGTCGAAGGTGTGAGCCTTCCGTGAGTTCGAATCTCACCGCTTCCGCCAAATCCCTAAAAGCTATCGCATTGCGCGGTGGCTTTTTTTTTTGGGTTAGGACTTACGCAAAACCGCCCCAGCGGCGTTAAAGCACCTCGCCGTACTTGGTTGTACTGTCTTCGTCGCTTTGCCTTGCTGGAACAATTTTGCGTAAGTCCTACCTTTTTTAGACTATGCGTTGCGCTGAAATTTTCAGGAGTAGGCCATGCTGACCACTTTTGTCATTGTCTATTTAGCCCTGTCGATGCTGATTGGCGTGCTTGCGGCGCGGCATGTGCATAGCGCGGGCGATTTTGTCACCGCCGGGCGCAGTCTGCCGTTTTTTATCGTGGTGGCGATGGTTTTTGCCACTTGGTTCGGTGCTGAAGCGGTACTGGGCACGCCAGCCACTTTTTTGAGCGAGGATCTCGGCGGGCTGATTTCGGATCCGTTCGGCGCGGCGTTCTGTCTGATTTTTTTCGGCTTTTTTTTCGCGCGCAAACTATATGCCATGAATCTGATGACGATTGGCGACTTTTACCGCCAGCGCTACGGACGCAAGGTTGAGGTTATTACTGCAATCGCCATTGCACTCTCGTATCTTGGTTGGGTGTCGGCGCAGGTCATGGCCTTGGGCGTGGTGTTCAATGTGCTCTCTGATGGGGCGCTGTCCACGGAGCAGGGCATTTTGATCGGCGCGGGCGTGGTGTTTTTTTATACCGTGCTCGGCGGCATGTGGTCGGTGGCGCTGACCACGGCCTTCCAGATGGTGGTGATTGTGGTCGGGCTGATTTTTATCGCCTTTATTGCCAGCACCATGACCGGCGGTGTTTGGCCGGTGGTTGAACATGCAGTGCAGCATGACAAGTTCAATTTCTGGCCTGAATTGAACGCAGTCGCCATGCTCGGTTTTTTGTCGTCTTTTTTGACTTTGGCCTTCGGCTCGATTCCGCAGCAGGATGTTTTTCAGCGCGCCAACGCGGCTAAATCGGCCAATATCGCGGTGTGGGCGACGGTGATCGGAGGGGTTTTCTATCTGGCCTTTGCCGTGGTGCCGTTGTTTTTGACCTATTCGGCGCAGTTGATTGCCCCCGACTTGGTGGCGCGGCTGTTGCCTGAACATGGCGATAGCATCCTGCCCGAATTGATTAAAGGCCATATGCCGTTTTATGCGCAGGTGATTTTTTACGGAGCGCTGCTTGCGGTGATTATGAGCACCGCTTCTGGAACCTTGCTTGCACCGTCGGTCACATTGGCAGAAAACGTGTTCAAGGGCTGGCTTATCAAGCAGCCGAGTGACCGGCAAATGCTGTGGTTGATGCGTGGCGTGATTACAGTTTTTACGTTGCTCGTGGTGGTGTACACCCTGTGGTCACTTAAGAATGGAACCGGCATTCATGCCATGGTTGAGGCGGCTTACAAGGTCACGCTGGTGGTGGCGTTTGTGCCGCTGGTGGCAGGTTTGTATTGGTCGCGTGCCAGCATGCTGGGGGCTTATCTGTCGATTGGGCTGGGTGTGCTGGTGTGGATTCCGTTGGAATTCATTCTGCCCGAGGCCGAGATTTCGGCGCATTTTTGGGGATTTTTGGCGAGTATTGTCGGCATGATTATGGGTTCGTACATCAAGTCTGCGCCGATGCCTTCGGTGCTGGCGAAGTCAGGATAAACCAGGCCGCGCCGATCAGGGCGGCGAGCACCGAGGCGGAAAGAATGGCCGTTTTGGCCAGATCAAGCACATGTGGGTTGCTCCCGAAGCTGAGCTGGCCGATAAAAATCGACATGGTGAAGCCAATGCCGGCAATCAACCCAGCGCCGAAGATATGTCCCATGTGCACGCCGTCTGGCAGGCGTGCCAGCCCTGAGCGCACCGCCAGCCAGCTAAACGTGGTAATGCCGAGCGGCTTGCCGATGACCAGACCGAGCATGATGCCGACAACCACCGGATGGCCGAAGATTGTCGCTAGATCACCAAGCTGTACCGCCACACCGGCATTCGCCAGCGCAAACAGCGGCACGATGATAAAGGCTACCGGCATGGCAAATATGTATTCCAGGCGTACCAAGGGCGGCTGGATGGCGTGCAGGCCGCTTTGCAGGGTTTCCAGTAGGTGCAGCTGGGGTTTGTTTTTCAGTATCGACTGCCCGAATGCGCCGTTCTGTCCATCTTGGTCAAAACGATCCATGAGCTGACGCACATGCTGGCTGAACCCGGCTTGTGTATGGCGCGAGGTCGTTGGAATCATGAACGCCGTGAGCACACCGGCGACCGTGGCATGAACCCCAGATTGCAATACGGCGTACCACAGCAGCACACCCAGGATGAGGTAGGGAGTAGGCGAGCGCACGTTGGCGGCATTCAGCAGCGCCATGATCGCTAACAATCCACTGGCGACAAGCAAGGCATCGGTTTGCAGGTTTTCGGTATAGAACAACGCAATCACCACCACCGCGCCCAGGTCATCGACAATGGCCAGCGCGACCAGAAACATCAGCAGTGCCTTGGGCACGCGCGAGCCCAGCAGGGTCATCACACCCACCGCAAAGGCGATGTCCGTCGCCATGGGAATGCCCCAGCCGACGGCAAATTCACCGCCCTGATTGACGGCATAAAACAGAGCAGCAGGAACCACCATGCCGCCCAGCGCGGCGATCATCGGTAGCGCGGCCTGACGCGGCGTTGCCAGATCCCCTGCCATGATTTCGTTTTTGATTTCCAGGCCGACCAGAAAGAAGAACAGCGCCATCAGTCCATCGTTGATCCAGTGGTGCAGTGATTTTTGCAGTGTCCAGTCGCCCACGCTTAGCGAGAGAGGGGTTTCCCAGAGGTGATGGAAGCTATGCGCCAAGGCACTATTGGCTAACACCATGGCAATGACAGCGGCAGCCATCAACATCAATCCGCTGGCGCTTTCCCATTGAATGAATTTTTCAAATGGCGAAAGTGCTTTGCGGAAAATACGTTCAAGCATTTTGTTCGTTGGGTGTTCTGGTGAAGTTACGTTCATGGTGGATTTTTTGTTGCAGGTTTTCGCAGAGCCTACAAGAAGATGTCAGTTTCGTGCAAAAATTTAGCCATGCAAAAAATCGTGAGGGATAGGTGGGCGTTGCATTCTTGCGAAGTTTTGCGTGACTGGTGCTTGCTTAACGGATTCGTTTTTACCAGCTAGAGCGTTGCACAAGCTGGCTACCCTAACGAGTGAGGTTGCTAGTCATGGCAGCCATCATCGGTGCGCTCTGTTAATATCACGGCTTAATTCAATTTTATGTTGCAGGTTTGTTGTTGTGGCCATTCATCTGACCGACGATTTACGCATTGTAGGCATTGAGGAAGTTGTTCCTCCCGTGACTGTGCGCAGTAGGCATCCACTCACCGAGCGCGGCGCGGAAACTGTTTTTGCCGCACGCCAGGCGATTCACCACATACTTTGCGGCGATGATGACCGCTTGCTGGTCGTTATGGGGCCGTGTTCAATTCACGACGTTAAGGCAGCGCGTGATTATGCGAGTCGTCTGAAGGTGTTGGCGGCGGAGGTCGCGGATGACATTCTGCTGGTCATGCGCGTGTACTTTGAAAAGCCGCGTACCACGGTGGGTTGGAAGGGTTTGATTAACGACCCGAATCTGGATGGCAGTTATCGCATCAATGAAGGCTTGCTACTTGCGCGGCATTTGTTGGCTGATCTGGCAGATATGGGAATGCCTGCGGGAACGGAATATCTTGATTTGATTAGCCCGCAATATGTGGCCGATTTGATTAGCTGGGGCGCGATTGGCGCACGTACCACCGAAAGCCAGGTGCATCGTGAGCTGGCTTCGGGTTTGTCCTGCCCGGTCGGCTTCAAAAATGGCACCGATGGCGGATTACAAGTGGCGATTGATGCCATTCGTGCTGCCGAGCGTCCGCATCACTTTTTGTCGGTGACCAAGGAAGGTCGTTCGGCGATTTTTTCCACACGCGGCAACGAAGACTGTCACATTATTCTGCGTGGCGGGCATGAGCCGAACTTCGATGCGGCACACGTCGCGGCGGCGGCGGCGGCTTTAGAAAAAGCCAAGTTGCCTGCGCGCATCATGATCGACTTTTCCCACGCCAACAGTCGCAAGCAGCACATGCTGCAAATTGATGTCGCCAATGATGTCGCCGCACAAGTGGCGGCGGGCAACAAGGCGATTATCGGCGCCATGGTCGAAAGCCATATTGTGGGCGGACGGCAGGATGTGCAGGACGTGCAAGGTTTGACCTATGGCCAGAGCATTACCGATGCTTGCGTGGGTTGGGATGATGGTGCAGCCATTGTGCATACGCTGGCTCAAGCAGTGCGTGCGCGGCGGGCGGTCTGATCATTGCACGACACAGCAATTCAGCGGAGTAGGGTAAATGTTTGATTTAATCGTGATGGGCGGTTGGTGGATGGCACCCATTGTGCTGGCCTCGGTGATTGCCTTGGGGATTATTCTTGAGCGCAGTTGGGCGTTGCGCCGCGCGCGCGTGCTGCCGCTGGGTGTGGTCGAGGAGTTGGAAACATTGGTGCAAAACCGCGAGCTGACCACGGATCGATTGCGTGGCATTGCCCAACGTTCGCCGCTGGGGCGAGTGTTGTCCGCTGGGCTGGTGCCGTTTGTGATTAGCCGTGAGGAAATGAAAGCGCGCATTGAAGATGCCGGGCGGCATGTGGCGCATGAGCTTGAATGCTGCCTGCCGACCTTGGGCACGATTGCCATGATTAGTCCGCTGCTTGGGCTTTTGGGTACGGTGGTCGGTATGATTTTGACCTTTGAGGTGTTGACCACGCAGGGCATCGCCAAGCCGAATGAATTGGCGGGCGGGATTTCTACCGCGCTGATTACCACGGCGGCGGGTTTGATTGTGGCCTTGCCTGCCTTGGTGGCCTACCGTGCGCTACGCGCGCAGGTTGATCGCCTAGTAATCGACATGGAGCGCGAATCCATGCGTTTGCTAGATGCGTTGTACACCCGTGAAGTGGCGCAGAAGCCCGGAAAAGCTGGGGCGGCGAAATGAATTTCAAGGGGCATCAACGCCGCGATGAAGTCGGTCTGGACATGACGCCGCTGATTGATGTGGTGTTTTTGTTGCTGATTTTTTTCATGCTCACGGCGAACTTTACCCAAGCGCAGCGTTTGAA
>DYLI01000237.1 GCA_020722165.1 Halothiobacillus neapolitanus
GGGTTTGTCCAAAGCCTGCTTCGATTGGCCGACCTGCCATGGCCTGTGCCTGACTACAGCACCCTGAGTCGTCGCCAGAAAACACTCCGGGTTCAACTGCCCTACCGAGCCAGCACGACAGCCCTGGACTTACTGGTGGACAGCACCGGGATCAAGTTCCTGGGCGAAGGTGAATGGAAGCGAAAAAAGCACGGCGCCGAGTACCGCAGACAGTGGCGCAAGGTGCATCTGGGTATTGATGCCCAGACCCTGGAGATACGCGCCATCGAAGTGACCGACAATGGCGTGGGCGATGCGCCCATGCTTCCTCATCTGCTGGCGCAGATACCGACCGACGAGAAACTTGCCAGCGTCAGCGCTGACGGCGCGTATGACACCAAGGCGTGTCATGCCGCCATTGCCGAGCGGGGCGCCCAAGCCGTCATCCCGCCGCGCAAAAATGCCCAGGTATGGAAAGACACGTCACCGGGTGCACAGGTGCGGAATCAAGCCGTCCGCGCGTGCAAACGCTTGGGCTCACGCATTTGGAAAAAATGGAGTGGCTACCACAGACGAAGCCTGGTGGAGACCAAGATGCACTGTTTCAAACGGCTGGGCGAGCGCGTGATGGCCAGAACCTTTGAACGTCAGGTCACGGAGTTACACATCCGCGTGGCCTTGCTCAACCGTTTCACGCGACTTGGGTGTCCTGTGACGGTGCCCGTAGCGTAAATCCGTCTGGGGTTTGGGGTCATGCCTCCCGTTGCGACTTTGTGCAACAAAGCCCTTCGTAGGGAGTTAATCAGGGACAGACCACGATTGACTGCATTCACCAAACAACTCCCCTGATTCAGGTTCCGTCACCCGGCGAGGGCGTCCTGATTTCCCTGGGGCTGCACGCTGACCTAAAGCCGCAGACACCTGCTCTGCGAAGGCAGCATGGCCCAGCGCATAGTTTCCATTCGTCGCGCGGCGAATTTCATCCACCAGCCCCGGCTCCAATTCATAGCGAAACAATGCGCGATACGCTTCTTCGCGGCTTGCGGCATCGGTACCGAGCGCAAGATAGAGCGAATGCGGTTTTAATAATGGATCAGCTTCAACCTGCGCATTGTCCCGGTAACTTGTCCAGCGATACTCCGCCGGATGCTCGACCATGCCCGCGCGCACGGGATTGAGTTCAATGTAACGCTGACAGGCCAGCAGGTAGTTTTCCTCCTGCGAGGGGCACGAACGAAAGCGACCTTCCCACAACGTGCCGCTGCGTCGGTAAGTGCGGTTGACATACTGCACATAACGTTGCCCCAGCGCCTTCATCAAAGCCCCAGATGCAGCAGGTTGCGCTGCCGACATCAGCAGGTGAACATGATTGGTCATAAGTGTCGCGTACCGGAAGATTGCGCGGTTTTTTGACAAAGCACTCAGGGTGCTCAT
>DYLI01000238.1 GCA_020722165.1 Halothiobacillus neapolitanus
ACACTGGCGAAAATCGCCGGCGAAAAGGCCGGGATTATCAAACCATATATCCCGGCGGTGTCATCGCCGACACGGTCATCCCAGAAATCCTGCCAACCGGCATTACCACCTACGAACACGTCGTTTCCATGCCCTTCGAGCAGATCGAAGGCAAAGACGACCTGGAACGCGCCGAACGCCTGGTGCAAAAGTGCATCGAGGTGCGCGGCGTCAAGGTCAAGGTCTCCAATGTAGACGTCCCCGTCCCCTACGGCTCAGCCTTCGAAGGCGAAGTCGTCCGCAAGGCCGACCAGCGGGTCGAGTTCGGCGGCAAGTATTGCCGCGCCTGTCCCCCATCCAAATATGGTTCGGATGGGAAAAGACAGCCTGCTAAATACCGAACTATGGAGCGAACTTTCACCCGAAACATGGTTTGAACGCGAGTATGATATTGCGCTTGCCGCCGCCCGTGAGTATCAGCTTCCATTAATCGCCAGCATAGGCTATACAGCCGAAGACCTTGCAACGCTGAGTCCGCGTTTGGAAGAAATGGGCATAGACATCATTGAGTTTTCAATTCACTACTTGGATACGCAACGTTTGATAGACACCGCCCGCGCTTTGAGAAACGCCGTATCCGTTCCAATTGTTGCAAAACTCAGTCCCCATGCGGGCGATTTAGGAGAAATTGCGCGTGTGCTTGACCCGTATGTAGATGGCTTTGCTTGTATCAACAGTTTTGGACCAACGTATCTGTTCAGCCTTCGGTTTATCCGCTAATCTGCGCCAATGCTTCGATAAGGTCTCGACAGGCTCGACCGCCAACTCAGCACAAGTTTTCGCTAATCTTTTGCGGTTTTGAGGCCTTTTATTCGTGGAGATTAGCGAAGATTAGCGGAGTAAATGCTCTTTTCGACGTTGGGCTGAATGGTTACGGACCAACTTTGATGATTGACATTGAACGTGGCGAGTCTCCGCTAGGTTCGCAGTATGGTTATGGTTGGCTTTCAGGTTCAGCCATTAAGCCGCTTGCCGGGCGTTCTGTCTTTGAAGTTGCCTGCGTAACGGACAAACCCGTAATTGGCGTAGGCGGCGTTACATATGGCGAAGACGTGATAGAATTTTTCATGGCAGGCGCATCATCGCCATTCTCAAAGGCTCAACCATTTACGGAAAGATTGCCACAGAAACCGCCCAATGGCTTGACGCGCACGGCTGCCAAAGCATTGAAGAAGTTAAGGGTTTGTATCTTGAAAAATATAAGCAAGGTCAGCGCGTAGTAACAACCGTTGAGCAGACTGCTTGGGTCAATGAAAGCCGCTGTAAAGCCTGTAATGTCTGCGAAAAAGTATGCCAGTTTAGCGCCCTCCATGCCCCGCCAAAGCAAATTGCCCGCGTAGAAATTGAACATTGC
>DYLI01000064.1 GCA_020722165.1 Halothiobacillus neapolitanus
TCTCCAAGGCGCGTTTGCCGCTTGCTCTTGGGCTGATGTTCTCAGCCAGTATCCTGCTTTACGGTTGTGGCGGTGATGAAGCTGTCGTTCTGCCCGCAGCCCCTGTAACCCCTGCCGTCGGTACCAAGGTGTCTGTCGCCCTGGCGGAAACCACCGACCTGCATACCAACATCCTCAGCTACGATTATTTCAAGACCGCCGAAGACAAAACCGTCGGCCTTGAGCGCGCCGCAACTGTCATTGCGCAAATTCGCAAAGACAACCCCAACACACTGTTGCTCGATAACGGCGACACCCTTCAAGGCACGTCGCTGGGCGATTACCAAGCTACGATCAGCCCGCTGAAGTGCGAGGAAACCCACGCCCAGTTCAAGGCGATGAACTACCTGAAGTACGACGTCATGGTCGTGGGCAATCACGAGTTCAACTATGGCCTTGACTACCTCAGCCAGGTCACCCACAACGGCAACTGGGATGCCAAATATGCCAACTGCAAGGGGTCGGACTTCCCGCTCATCAGCGCCAACGTCTACAAAACAGCCGACAAAAAGCCGCTGTACACGCCTTATGTCATTCTTGAGCGCACCTTCAGCGGCCAGAAGTTCAAAGTCGGCGTGATTGGCTTCACCCCGCCGCCCATCGTGTTGTGGGACAAAAAATGGCTGGATGGCAAGGTCTATGTTGAAGGCGTGAAGGAATCCGCCGAAAAATACGTGCCGGAAATGCGCAGCAAAGGTGCGGATATCGTCGTCGCCATGGTGCATGGCGGTATCGACAATCGCGCCTACAGCGTGACCATGGAAAACGCCGCTTACTACGTCGCCGATGTGCCGGGTATTGATGCCATGTTCATGGGTCATTCGCACCAAAAGTTTCCGGATGGTAAGACCTACGCGGGTATCGATGGCGTGGATAACGTCAAGGGCACGATCAAGGGCGTGCCGTCCGTTATGGGCGGCTTCTGGGGCAACAATGTTGGTCTGATTAACCTCGATATGGAGTGGGACGGCAAGCAGTGGAAGCGGGTTGCCGCAAGCTCCGCACTCAAGCCCATCTCCAGCAAGGATGCGGCGGGTGTCACCACCTATGTTGCGGTTGATCCAGAAATCGCCAAGCTGGTGAAAACCGAGCACGAGGGCACGATCAAGTACGTGCAAACCCCGGTCGGTACAAGCGATTACCGCATTGCCAGCCAGTTCACTCAAGTTGGCTCGGCCAGCGTGGTGCAGCTCGTGAATGATGCGCAACTCACGCACATGAAGGACGTGATCGCCAAGGGCTTTCCGCAATATGCGGCACTGCCGCTGCTTTCCGCCGCTGCGCCGTTCAAGATGAACTTCAACAACACCGGCTACACTGACGTTGCAGCGGGTGGTATCGCCATCAAAAACGTGGCCGATGTTTACCTTTACCCCAATACGCTGCAAGCGGTGAAGCTCAAAGGCGCGGATGTGAAAACCTGGCTGGAAAAATCGGCTGAATACTTCAACCAGATCGACCCGGCCAAGAGCGAAGATCAGGAGCTGATTAACTCAAGCTTCCCGTCCTACAACTTCGACGTGATCCAGGGTAGCAGCCTGACCTACCAGATCGACGTGACCCAGCCGAAAGGCAGCCGTATCGTCAACCTGAACATCAACGGCGTGGCTCTGGGCGCCGCACAGGACGTGATCGTAGTGACCAACAACTACCGCGCCAGCGGCGGCGGTGGCTTCGCGGGTCTTAACGGCAGCCAAGTCGTGTACGAAGACCCGGACACCAACCGCGAGATCATCGTCAACTTCATCAAAGCCAAGCAAGTGCTTACCCGTCAGAACAACGCCGCCAACCGCAACTGGAGCTTCGTGAAGAAGGCCACGGCGGGCAAGGTGCTGTTCCAGTCCGGCTACGACAGCCTGCAACTGGCAAAGGACGACGGCATTACCAACATCAGCAAGGACTCGGACAAGGCGGATAAGTCGGTGTCCATCTATCGCCTGATGCTGGATATATAACGCCTTGTCTCGCCCGGGACGTTGGTCTCGGGGGAACGAAAAGCCCGGTCATGTGACCGGGCTTTTTTGTGGCGAAAGTTCAGGCCAGTGAATCAGTGCTCTCAGCGACCGCCGCAGCGTTCATGCGAGCTGGTGATGATGGCGTTGACTTCGGCTTGAGGCAGCACTTGGGCGACGTAGCTGCCTTGGGTCGCCGCAACTTGCGAGGCAAAGGCGCGCAAATGGTTGCGTGAGCCGCACATCAGGCTCTCATACATGCGATCCAGATCGGCCAGCTTGGTTTGTTCAATGGATTCCTTCAAATCCTGAATATCCACTTCTTCAATCAGACCGCCGACGAGCAGGGCATCCAGAGGGCTTTTTTGTCCGCGTGTCAGCAGTTCGTTGTAAAGCGCCGCAAGTTCAGGATTCACAAAGCCGCCGAGCTGATTTTCATCAACCACGGGGTCAGGCAGGCCGTATTTCTCCAGTTTGGCTTCGACTTGATCCATGTGCCGTTGCTCGGCTTGAGCAATGTTTTGCATCACGGTCACGACGGGCAGATTGCCGCTGCGGGTGTACCAATAGTCGGAGAGCGTAAGGTAGACATCACGCGCCAGCTTTTCTTCTTCGCGCATATAGGTCAGCTCATGGCCGTCTTGGGCACTTAGGGTGGGCATTTGAATGCTTTGATTTTGGCCGCTGTTGCCACCTGCTGCGAAGCTTGGGGCTGCGGCGGCAAGGCCGATGATTAGGCTTAGAGTGAGCGGAAGAATGGACTTTTTCATGCTGAGGACTCCTCGTGCTGGGTGGAGAAATTAAGACTTGCCGTTTTGCTTGCCACCACTCCCTGTCGAACTGGTGCCGCCGCAAGTTTCATTCGGGCTATTGACAATGGCATCGACTGTGGCCTGCGGTAGAAGCTGGGCGGTGTAACCCCCTTCGGTGTTAATCAGCTGCCCGGCAAAGCTGCGCAGATGGTTGCGTGAGCCGCACATCAGCGCTTCATACACCTGGTCGGTATAGGCTTGTTGGCTGATTTCAATTGAACGTTGCAGGTCTTCAATATCGACTTCTTCAATCAGGCCGCCAACCTTGAGTGCCGCACTTTGGCTGGTTTTGCCCTGGGTCATGAGCGTGCTGTATAGCTGGGCGAGTTCGGGGTTGAGGAATACGCCACTTGGTTCATTGGCACCAATGGGGTCAGGCAGTCCATAGCAGGCCAGCACCGCTTTCATGCTGTCCATGTGCTCTTGTTCAGCTTGGACGATATTGCCCATGATGCTGACGACAGGAACCGTACCTGCCTGGGCTTGCCAATAGACGGCGAGGTCAGCATATACGTCACGAGCGAGCTTTTCTTCTTCGCGCATGAACAAGGCTTCGTCGACTTCAGGTTGGGTGAGAGGGATGATGGCACTCGGGCATGCGCTTGGCGTGACGGGCGCTGGCGCTGGCGCAGGTGTCGTACTGCTGCTCGTTGCGCCTGTATCTGTGCCACCACCGCAGGCTGTGAGCATGGCAATGCCCGCGGCCAGCAGGGTTAAACGCAGGTGTTTGATGGGGAAAGCTGGCATAGAGTTGATCTCGTGATTTAGGGATAAAAGCATTGTGGAGGAGCCAGGCTTGAGTCTTTGTGGCGTGAGCGATTAACGCTGTCCGCGCCCGCCACCCTGGCCGCCACCCTGGCTCCCAATCTGACCACCACCTTGTTTGCCGCCGCTCTGTCCGCGTGCCTGATTTTCAGCTTGGCGCTCAGCTTGGGTTTCGGTCTGACGCTGGGTTTGTTGTTCTAGTTGGCGCTCATTGACGCTCGGATTTTGCGCGGCTTCATGGCTGCGTTGTTGAATCTGCTGCTGCAATTGGGTTTGATTGAGCAAAGGCTCTTCGGCTTGAGCCACGCTTACGCCACCAAGGCCAGTTAGGCCGAGTGCCAAAACGATATTACGGAGGGTTGGGTTTGCAGACTTGAGCATGATGTAAACCTCATGGTGAGTTTGAAAAAAGGTTGAGCGCTGTTAGTGGCGACCGCCACCGCGCCCACCTGCGCCCATGCCGCTTTGACCTGAGCCTTGGCTTGCGCCTTGCCCCATGCCACTAGGCGATGCAACGGAGCCTGGTTCGCTCGCTTGGCCGTAGCGCCGCTCGTAGCCTTGGCCGTAGCCTTGACCCTGCTTTGCAGCTGCGCCGTGGTTCATGCTGCCTTGACCATAACCCTGCGCGGGTGCCGTCGGCTCAATCAGCCATTCGGCAGGGGCGCTGGGTGCGGCACCTTGTTGTGCCGCTTGTTCGCTGCGTTGTTGCACCTGATCTTGCAAGCGTGCTGGATCAATGCGTAACTCGCCGCTAAAGGCGGGCGAGCTGGCAAGGGTCAGGAGCAAAAAATACAGGTGCTTCATGGTTTCGGTCTTGGCTTCGTTGTCTGTGGGCTTGGTGCGCATTGTGGGCGTTGTACCTTGCGCGGGTATTGCGCCTGTGCAACCGTGTGTAACAGTGTGTTACAGCACTCAAAAGTGCGGCGGGAGCGCTGCTATAGTTGATGAAAATTAACGCTCATTGATTTAAGGACGTGCCAATGCCGACGATTTGGGTGATTGACGATGATGACGCCCTGCGCGAGCTGCTGCTGCGTTATTTGGGCGAGCAAGGCTTTACGGTGCGTGGCTTAAACGATGGCGCGGCGCTGGATCGTGCGTTAGCAGAAGGCGTGCGCCCTGATGTTTTTCTGCTGGATTTGATGTTGCCGGGTGAGGATGGTTTGTCGATTGCGCGGCGGCTGCGGGCGGGCGGCGCGACACCCATCATTATGCTTTCGGCACGCGGCGAGGATTTGGACCGCATTATCGGCCTGGAGGTGGGGGCGGATGACTACTTGCCCAAGCCGTTCAATCCGCGAGAGTTGTTGGCGCGCATTCGTGCGGTGTTGCGTCGGGTGACTGTCGCGGAAGCCGTGTCTGCGGAAATTAATCACGCACAAACTGCGCCAAATAGGCTTGAACATGCTGGGTTTTGCATGGATTTGGATGTGCATCGTCTGTTGCTTGATGGTGCGGATATTGGTTTAACCGAGGGCGAGTTTCAGCTTTTGCGCGTATTTATGCAGCATCCGCGCCGCTTGTTGTCGCGTGAGTTTTTGCTGGACACGGTGCGTGGCTTGGATCACTCGCCGTTTGACCGCAGCATGGATGTGCGCGTGACGCGGCTGCGGCGCAAGATCGAACCCAACCCGGCGCAGCCGCGCTATTTGCTCACGATTCGTGGCGAGGGTTATGTATTTATGCCCGAAGGGCGTGTGCCGGGATGAAAAACGCCGTACCTTGCCGTGCGCGCGGCCTGTTTAGCTCGCTGTCCTTGGGCTTGTTTTGGGTTTTGGCGGCGCAAATTACCCTGGCTTTGGCTTTGGTGTTGGTGTTGGTGCTTTGGCCGCTGACCAAGCAATCGGCGGAGTCCAAGGCAGGCTTGATGGTGTTGGCCGTGCAGACTTGGCAGGAGTTGCCGCAGGGCACGCGCGCGGATTTTGCGACTGAATTGAGTGCTCGGCATGGGCTTGAGTTGCTGCCGGGTTGTGGCGATAGACCTAAGCTGAATGCGCCTTGGGCTTCGTATCCGGCAGCTTTGCAACGCGCTTTGCAGGGGCGCTTGCCGGGCGAGGCGGCGCCTGCGGTGGCAGTGAGTGCGGATAAACGGCAGGTTTTGGCTTGTGTTTGGCACAATGCTCAGGCGTTTAGCTTGCGCTTTGACGCACCGCATTTGCTGGAGGGGCGCTTGTGGGCGCTGGGTTTAATTTTGCTGGTGTCTTCATTGTTGGCAGGGTTATTGGCGTTGGTGTTGGCGCGGCGCGTGGCTCGCCCATTGGAGAATATGACGCGCAGCGTGCAGACTTGGGGCGCGCAGGAGCCTGCGCCCTTGCCAGTTGCGCCGAGCGATGTTTTTGAGGTTTGCACGCTTGCGCGCACCGTGGAATCCATGCACCAGCGTTTGCATAGCCATGAACGCGCGCAGACGACCTTGCTAGCAGGCATTTCACATGATTTACGCACGCCGCTGGCACGGATGCGTCTGGCACTGGAAATGTTGCCGGATGAGGCAAGTTTAGGGCTGCGCGCTGGGCTGGTGCGCGATGTGGAGGCGATGGAGCGCCTGATTGCGCAAACATTGCAATTTGCGCAGGTGCACGTTGATGCAATCGAAGATACGGAGTTGTGTGCTTTTGCACATACATTGGCCGAAGATCAGCGGCGTGGCGGCATACAGCTTGCTTTAACGTGCGCTCCGTCGTGTCATGCTTACGTCGCGCCTCTGACTTTGGCGCGTATTTTGCTGAATTTGATCGACAACGCCTGGCGCTACGGCGGGCAGAGTGCGGTTGATGTGATACTGCATTGCACGCCACAGACGTGGCGATTTGAAGTGTTGGATCGGGGGTCTGGCATTCCCACGCATTTGCTTGAGAGCGTGTTTCAGCCGTTTACGCGCCTCGAACCTTCACGCAATCGTGCCACAGGCGGCAGCGGCCTAGGTTTGTCCATCGTCCGTCAACTGGCCGAAGCGCAAGGTTGGCAGGTGGGCATAGACGCACGCCCCGGGGGCGGAAGCTGCGCATGGGTGATGGGTGCAAAAAACCCGCCATGACGACGGGCTTCGATGTGCAAATGCGGCAAGAAAATGGCTTAGGCACTGCCTTTTTCGTACATATCCAGTGCTTTTTTCACTTCGGCGATGTAAGTCATGGCCGGGCCGCCGCCCATCAGGATGGCGACTTTGCACACTTCGATGATTTCAGCATGGGTGCTGCCGGCGTGCATGGCTTTGCCGACATGGATGCCAATGCAGTAGGCGCAGCGTGCGGTAATAGCCATGCCGAGGGCGATCATTTCCTTGGTTTTGGTGTCGAGTGCGCAAGGGCACAACACTTCTTCAGTCAGCGCACTAAAAGCCTTCATGACATCGGGGGCTTCGGACATCATCATGCCCATGCCTTTTTTGAAGTCGCTCATTGTTTCGTTCATGCTCATGGCGCGGTCTCCGTCGGGGGTTAAACAACGTACTTTCGTTAATGCTAATCCCGGTGCGTGAATAAGACGTGAACTATTTGATGTGAGCTTTATTTATGTGGTAGCGGTGACATACCCATGTCACGTATTTGAAGTATTGGTCAGTTCAACTCAAAACCTTGGTGTTGCCTCATGACGATTTCCACCGAACTGCAAACCCATGCCCAAGTGTTGCTGTCCCAGTTGCTTGCCCTGCGCGATGCGGGTGTGCAGATGGAGCAGACGCTGGCTGACGAGTTGGCTGCCGTTTCGCCCGAATTTCAGGCCAGTGCGCGCAATTTTGCGCATTATCTTGTCATTCGTCGCCAGGATATACGCCCCTTGCAGCGTGATTTGGCGGCCTTGGGCTTGTCATCCTTGGGTGTGTTGGAGTCGCATGCGATGGCGAGTTTGAATGCGGTCATGGCGCGTCTGGAGGATTTGAGCGGCCAAGAGGAAAGCATTAAGCCTAACGCCCCGGTGGATTTCGCCAGCGGTCCGGCGCTGTTGCAGGAACACGCCGATAGCTTGCTTGGTGCGACGTGCGATGGGCGCGAAGTGCGCATTATGGTTACGTTGCCGAGCGAGGCAGCACAAGATCCCGGCTTGATTCAGGCGCTGATACACACCGGCATGGAGGTGGCGCGCATCAACTGTGCGCATGATGATGCCGAGGCGTGGCAGAGCATGGCGCGGCATGTGCGCGCAGCCGCCGCAGCGCAGGGTAAGACCTGCCGCGTGCAAATTGACCTGGCTGGACCGAAGTCACGCACGGGCTCGATGCGCAGCTTGGGGCGGATGCTGAAAATCAAACCCGAGCGTGATGTTCGTGGGCGAGTATTGCGTGAAGCCCTGTTGTGGGTCACTTGGGCTGATCGGCCACAATCGTTGGCGCTGTCAGGTTTGCCTCAGGCGGATAGCGTGGGTGTCATTCCAAGCCTGATGTTTGCTGGCGTGGGCTTGAATGCGCTGGAATCTGGCAACGTGGTGAAGTTTCATGACGCGCGCGGTCGCCTGCGCGAGGCGCGTGTGGTGGCGGCGAATGCGGCGGGCGCATTGCTCAGTTTTGATAGCGTGAGCCTGATTGAGGATGGCTGCGAGCTGCAATCAGCGGGAAAACATAAACACGCGTTGCGCGGAGTCCTGTCCGGTGCGCCGGAAATCGCCGACGAGCTGGTTTTGAGTGTGGGCGATGTCCTTATCCTTACCCGCGAAGATAAGCCCGGGCAACCCGCGAGCTTCGACGCACAAGGCACGCTGCTTGAGCCGGCGCGCCTGCACTGCACGCTGGACGCAGCATTTAATGATGCGAAGCCCAGGCAGTCCGTATGGCTTGACGATGGGCGAATCGGCGCGTCGATTGAACGCATGGATGCACAAACGATGTCACTGCGCATTACCCACGCCCTGCCCGAGGGCAGCAAGCTCAAGGCGGAAAAAGGTATCAATTTCCCGGATACCGACTTTCATACCCCAGCCTTGACGGCCAAGGACATGCTTGACCTGGAGGCGATGTACCCGCATTGCGATCTCGTCGCGCTGTCATTTGTGCGCCAAGCTGACGATGTGCGTTTGCTGCAAGCCAAACTCGCCGCGCTGAATGCTTGCCAATTGGGCATTGTGCTGAAAATCGAAAACCGTCAGGCGTTTGAAAACCTGCCGCGTGTGTTATTGGCAGGAATGCGCAGCCCGCAACTTGGGGTCATGGTGGCGCGTGGCGATTTGGCGGTGGAGTTGGGCTTTGAACGCCTGTCCGAAGTGCAGGAAGAAATTATCTGGTTATGCGAAGCGGCGCATGTGCCGGTGATTTGGGCGACGCAGATTCTGGAAAATATGGCCAAAAGCGGCGCGCCCTCACGCCCGGAAGTCACTGATGCGGCGATGAGTATTCGCGCCGAGTGCGTGATGCTGAACAAGGGCCCACACATTGTCAGCGCCCTAGGCTTTTTGATTCGCGTGCTGGCGCGTATGGAAGGGCATTACAGCAAGCGTGTGGCAACATTGCGCAAACTATCCATTGCCGAGTCGTTTGCCGAATCAAAGGCGCATTGACTAGCAGCCTGTCGGACTTGAGCGGCTGAAGCGAAAAAGTCGCCGACCGAGGACA
>DYLI01000065.1:0-6899 GCA_020722165.1 Halothiobacillus neapolitanus
AACTTTCTCTAGAGCGTCTTCAACGTCCCGGGCGCCGAAAACCCGCACAAGCCACTCAGCGACAACCGTATTGCCGAAATGCTCGATGCCGAAGGCATTCACGTGGCCCGCCGCACCCTGGCCAAATACCGCGAAGCCTTAGGCATTCCTCCCTCCAACGAACGCAAGCGCCCGGGATAAACCCGCCATGAAAAACCTAACTATCGCCGACATTCTTAAGCTGGAACGCATCAAACTGCATGTTGAAGGCGTGAGTAAAAAAAGCGTTCTCGAACTGGCCAGCCAAATGCTCGCCAACGCCCAAGAGGGCTTGGAGGCATGGGCAATATTCGACGTACTCTTGGCGCGCGAACGCCTCGGCAGCACCGGTGTCGGACGCGGCATTGCTATTCCGCACGGCAAATTGGCTGAATTACGTGCGCCCGTTGGCTGCTTTTTACGCCTGCTTACCCCTGTGGACTTCAATAGCCCCGATGGACAAGAAGTCAGCATGATTTTTGCCATCCTCGTGCCCGAAGGCGACGAAGACACCCATCTTGCCATTCTCAGTCAGCTTGCACGCCGCTTTAGTGACCCCGAATTTTGCAACGCCATACGCGCTACCGACAGCAGCGAAACCGCATTTAGTCTGTTAACACGCAAACTCATTGAGCCGGAAAATCCGCTTTAATTGGCCGATTGAATTAGGACTTACGCAAAAGTGTTCCAGCAAGACAAAGTGCCGAAGACAGTACAACTTGGTACGGCGAGGCGCTTTAACGCCGCTGGGGCGGTTTTGCGTAAGTCCTATTAATGCGCCCATTTGAGACACAGGCTATGGGTTCAACTCCCCACGGCACCTTCCTCGTCATCGACCCCGACAACACACCCACGCGCCCCTCCATCGGCCTTCTCCTCGTCGGTGACGCGGGTATCGGCAAAAGCCATACCGCGCTTGCCCTGCTCGACCGTGGGCATGCTTTGGTGGCTGACGATGCGCCGTGCTTCGGGCGCGAGCCGGGGGGGTTGGTCTATGGCAGCTGCCCCGCCAGCATTCAGGACTTGATGGAAGTGCGCGGCATTGGATTGATTAATGTGCGCCAGCTCTTGGGTGATTGCGCCCTACGCGCCACGCATCGACTGGATATGCTGATAAAGATCGCTGCGCCGACAGTCACGCCATATTCACTCGACGAAGCCAGCGAACACCTACTTGCTGGCCACTGGCAAACCCAAGATATCCTTGCCGCCAAAATCCCCATGCTTACCCTGCATACCCAAGCCGCGCCGATGCTAGCGCTGTTAATCCAAACAGCGGCGCGCCACTTCGCCTTGCAACGAAGGCGGGTATAATCGACACGCGCTTTTTCCAAAGCTGAGGTGGATGTGAAACTGGTCATCGTGAGTGGTCTTTCTGGTTCAGGCAAAACCATCGCACTGCACACCCTTGAAGATGCGGGCTATGCTTGCGTAGACAACTTGCCGCTGAGCCTGCTTACTGCGTTTGTCGAAGCCAGCCTACATCCCGCGCGGCCAGCCAATGAGTACGCGGCGATTGGCATCGACATACGCGGCGGGGTTGATGAACTCAATGATCTGCATCGCCAACTGACCCAACTGCGTCAAAACACCCCTGGCTTACAGATTCATCTGCTCTTTCTGTATGCCGAACCGAGCGTATTGCTGCGCCGTTTCAGCGAAACCCGTCGCCCCCACCCCTTAACGCACAAAGGCTTGGCACTCGACGAAGCACTGAACACCGAAGCCCGTCTCCTCGCCCCCCTGCGCGAAGTGGCTGACATGGTGATCGATACCTCGCACAGCAATCTGCACCAATTAAGAACCATATTGCGCAGCCGCCTTCTTGATGGTTCGCCAGACAAAATCCATCTGCTGCTGCAATCCTTTGGCTACAAACACGGCACACCATCTGACAGCGACTTCATCTTCGATATGCGCTGCCTGCCCAATCCACACTGGCACACGCATTTACGCCCATTCACTGGACGCGATCCCGAAGTAATGCAATTTTTGTCCAATCAGCCTGAAACGCATATCATGCTGGAGCAACTCAGCACCTTGCTTATGAGCTGGTTACCTTTGTTTGAGCGCGAACAACGCCAATTTTTGTCGGTCTCTCTCGGCTGCACCGGCGGGCAGCACCGCTCGGTCTACATGGTCGAATGCCTCGCCGAGCGCCTGCGCCCCAGCTATCCTAACCTTGCCCTACGTCATCGAGAATTGCTTTGAACTCCCAGCGTGTCGGAATCCTCATCATCGCGCATAACGCCATCGGCCATCAGTTGCTGGAAACAGCCACCGACATGCTCGACCGTTCATGCCCCCAGTTACGCAGCCTTGAAGTCAAACAGGATGACGACCCTGTCAAGCTGCTCACCCGCGCCCGCCGCCTTGTCAGTGAAATTCAGCAAGGCGTTGGCGTGCTCGTATTAACCGACATGTACGGCTCCACGCCCAGCAATATCGCGCATCGGCTTAGTGACGGCCCCAACCTCAATCATGACGAGGCGAACACCGAGGAAGCCAACATACCGGTTCGAGAGAACATCAGAGTTGTCGCGGGCATTAACTTACCCATGTTGGTGCGCACCCTGAATTATGCCCATCTGCCACTGGATGAGCTGGCGCATAAGGCTTTAAGCGGTGGACGTGAAGGCATTCTGGATGCAAGCGCACTAGAGACTAGAGCATGAGTGAGTCGCATAACACCCAGGAAGCCTCGGTCACCATTATCAACAAACGCGGCCTGCACGCGCGCGCTGCTGCGCGTTTCGCCACACTCTCCGCAGGCTTTCAAAGCCATATCCTCGTGCGGCATGGCAGCCTGCAAGCCAATGGCAAAAGCATTATGAGCCTCATGATGCTAGCCGCCCCCCTAGGTAGCACCTTGCACATCGAGGTCGAGGGCGAGGATGGGTTAGCCTTACTTGCTGCATTAAAAAACCTTATAGCAGCCCGCTTTGATGAAGCCGAGTAAAAACCTATTCACAGGCTCACGCCCTTGTCAAAATATGCCATTCACCTAAGTTTTGTCATATCATCCATATTTTATAACCTAGCGCATCGCTGCAAACAGGCACAATCAAGCCGCAATAACAACGGCACGCAGCCCAAAGAGAACCATGAAAAAATCAGCCTTTACCTTTGAAGAACTCCTCCAGTGTGGCCGTGGCGAAATGTTTGGTGCAGGCAACGCACAGCTCCCGCTCCCCCCCATGCTGATGTTTGACCGTATCGAACACATCAGCGAAGAAGGTGGCAGCTTTGGCAAAGGTGAAATCATTGCCGAAATGGATCTTCGCCCTGATTTGTGGTTTTTCAATTGCCATTTTGAGGGCGATCCGGTGATGCCGGGTTGCCTGGGTCTTGATGCCATGTGGCAATTGGTTGGCTTTTATTTGGGCTGGATCGGCGGCTTGGGTCACGGTCGCGCCTTGGGCGTGGGCGATGTGAAATTTTCCGGCCAAGTGTTGCCTGATGCGAAAAAAATAACCTACCAAGTCAACATCAAACGCACCATCAATCGCAAATTGGTTATGGGCATTGCCGATGCGGTGATGCTGATTGATGGTCGCGAGATTTACCATGCAACTGACCTGCGCGTCGGTTTATTTACTTCAACCAGTGGATTTTGAGGATTAACAACATGCGCCGCGTTGTCGTCACCGGAATGGGTATTGTCTCCAGCATTGGCAATAATCAACACGAAGTTCTCACCAGCTTAAAAGATGGCCGATCAGGGATTGAATTTGTCCCCGAAATGGCCGAACTCGGCTTCCGCTCACAAGTGGCGGGCACACTCAAGCTCAAGCCTGAAGAACTCATCGACCGTAAGCTCTATCGCTTTATGGGCGATGCCGCCGCCTACACCTACCTCGCCATGGCCGAAGCGGTGGCCGACTCTGGCCTCACCCCAGAGCAAGTTTCCAACCCACGTGCTGGGCTGATCGTTGGTTCGGGCGGCTCATCCACCGCCAACATTGTCGAAACGGCGGAAATTGCGCGCAGCAAAGGCATCAAGCGCGTCGGCCCCTACATGGTCACCCGCACCATGAGCTCCACCGTCTCCGCCTGTCTGGCCACGCCTTTTGGCATTAAGGGCGTGAACTACACCATCAGCTCGGCCTGCGCGACTTCAGCACACTGCATTGGCAATGCCATGGAGCTGATCCAGCTCGGCAAGCAGGATGTGATGTTTGCCGGCGGCGGTGAAGAGCTGCACTGGACCCAATCCGCCATGTTCGATGCCATGGGTGCGCTGTCCTCCAAGTACAATGACACACCCACCAGCGCCTCACGCCCGTATGACGAATTCCGCGACGGCTTCGTGATTTCCGGCGGCGGCGGCGTAGTGGTGCTCGAATCATTGGAGCACGCCCAAGCTCGCGGCGCACGCATCTATGCCGAACTGGTCGGCTACGGTGCAACCTCGGACGGCTACGACATGGTGCAACCTTCGGGTGAAGGTGCGGTACGCTGCATGCAGATGGCGCTGGAAGGCATCAACGTTCCCATCGACTACATCAACACCCACGGCACCAGCACCCCGGTCGGCGACATGCGCGAGCTTGAAGCCATGGGCAAGGTCTTCGGCGAGAACATGCCTTTGGTCACTTCCACCAAATCCCTCAGCGGCCACGCGTTGGGCGCAGCAGGCGTGCATGAGGCGATTTACTCAATGTTGATGATGCAGCACAGCTTCATTGCGGCCTCGGCCAATATCGAAACCCTCGACCCTGCGGCCAAAAACACCAATATCGCCCTTGAGCGTATCGACAACGCCAAACTCGACACCATTCTCTCCAACAGTTTCGGCTTTGGTGGCACAAACGCCAGCCTGGTGTTTCGCCGTTTCAAAGGCTGAAACGAACCGAGAGTGACTGATAACCCAACGCAATGGAGTATGTATGACCAAGCGCATGAGCTTAGAGGAGTTTGTTAACTTTGCTCGGTCTGCATCCATCAAGGAGGTGGCTGCAATACCTCCAGAGCTTTTGCCTGATGACATTCCATCCGAGATGATTCGCCGCACGACGCAGCCTTTGCGCGGTGTGTTAGAAAAAGTAGCCTTTGACATCGGCGCACGCGAATTGCGCGACCAACAACTGTTCGCGAAGATGTTCGGCACGACTGCCGCCAGCGCCGTGGATATGTCTAAAGGCAACGAAGCTGCCATTGCGCATCAGCAATTACAGCTGAAAATTCAAGACATTACAGAAACCCTCGGCGCGTGGCGGCAACGACAAATTACCAATTACGCCATGGAAATGGCTATTAAGCCTTTGCGCGAGTCTGTCGTACAAATTCACGCATTACGCGCACGCCTAGCGCATGCCATATTGATTTTGGCAGATTGCCTCAAGGATCCACCCCAATTTGCTGAAAAAATCCAAAAAGCGCATGAGCGCCTAAATAGCCAAGCACGAATCCTCGATGCAGCCTTGGGTGAGTTTCATAACTTGCACTTGGAAATCAGCGCCGCTGAAATGCGCGAGAAACACCTGCAAATTGATGCTTCAGACGGTAACAAAAAAGAATTTTTCGATCAGCTACTGGCCGCAGAAGCCGCCGTGCATAATCCCGCATCGCTCGCCAGCAGGCTCATGCCATGGGCAAAAAACCAACAGCTTGAAGATAGCAAGGAACGCCTAAACGAACTTCATCAACGCATTCTTGGCGAAGATTGGGTACTGAGCGAAACCCAGCTTATGCAGTGGCTGGATGTGCTAGTGGATGCTAACTTGTACGCCGCTGGGCAAAGCCAACTACTTGAACAAGCGCGTGATGATATGCACTTTTTATTGATCGCATTTTGCGAGAAACAGGAAGCTGCGGCACGCAATGTTGCACGCAATCCGTTTGTGCAAGCGGATCCACAACAGGCCATTCAATTCATGCTCATGTCGGAGCGTATGATTCTTGATTACTTCGCGCGCAAACGCGCTGAAATAAGCGATTGGTTGGGGGATGCTGCCGCCGAGCGTTTGGAATCATTGAACCAAATAGAGAAACAACTCATCGAAGAGGTGCGACGTAAACTCAACGTCACGCCTCATACCTCATAGGGTCTCTCCAATGCGCTATTTGCTCGCCTTCCTCCTGTTTTTTTCACTCAACGCCCTAGCGGCAACGCCAACCAGCATTTCAGGGGCATTGAGCGCAGTCACCCAAAACGCAGACAACGCAATCGCAGAACCACTCGAACCCGAGCAAGCCTTCCAGCTCGCTAGTCAGATTGACGGCAACACGGTTCAATTGCGCTGGACGATTGCACCGCACCACTACCTTTACCGCGACAAAGTTAGCGTCCAAGTTTTAGAACCCAGCGGCGCTCAAGCGCAATTCACCCTCGCGACAGGCGAAGAAAAGAACGATGCGTTTCTTGGCAAAGTGCGGATTTTCCATGACATTCTTGAGCTTGATGTCACCCTGCCAGAGCTGCAATCCGGCCAGAAAGTCAAACTCAAGGTCGGTTTTCAAGGCTGCGCTGAAGCGGGTATCTGTTACCCGCCGCTGGAGCAGATCGTAGAATTGACTGCTGGAACCATCACACTCGGCACAACATCCTCCCGCCCCTCAGCACAAAACACCCTCCCACCCGCCACCGCGCCGCCATTAAATGAACAAGATGCTATCGCCGAAAAACTCAAAAGTGGCAACACCTGGCTGGCCATCGGCCTATTTTTCCTTGCAGGTTTAGGCTTGGCGCTCACCCCCTGCATCTTCCCGATGATTCCCATCCTCTCCGGCATTATTGCCGGACAAGGCGCGAATATTTCCACGCGCCGTGCCTTCACGCTTTCAGTCATTTACGTGCTTTCGATGTCCGTGGCCTACACCGTGGCAGGCGTACTGGCAGGCATGTTTGGCAGCAACCTGCAAGCCGCCTTCCAAAACCC
>DYLI01000065.1:6999-9104 GCA_020722165.1 Halothiobacillus neapolitanus
GTGTTTGGGGTCATGATGCTTGGCATCGCGATTTGGTTAGTCTCGCGCATCCTGCCTGATAGCATCACCTTGGCATTATGGGCGGTGCTCCTCATCACTTCTGGCGTATATCTTGGCGCGCTGGAAACCGCCGCCCACCCCAGCTACAAAACCTACCACGCCAGCCGCGAGCTGACCGGCCACATGGAACCTGTGGGCAAAGAAAGTACGGGCTGGGCACGCTTATGGAAAGCCCTCGGACTCATCATCATGCTCTGGGGTGCGCTCATGCTGATTGGCGTGGCCAGCGGTAAAGGCACACCGCTGCAACCGCTCAAAGGCATGGCATCGCATGAAGCATCAACATCCACCATGAGCAACGCTGGCCTGCAATTCCAGCGTGTCGCCGATGTTGCTGCATTTGAGTACGCACTGACCGAAGCCCAAGCCGCAGGTAAACCCGTCATGCTCGACTTCTACGCTGACTGGTGCGTGAGTTGCAAGGAAATGGAGCACAACACCTTCACCGCCCCCGCCGTGCAACAAGCGCTTGCCGGGGTTGTACTGCTCCAAGCTGATGTCACACGCAACAACGCCGCTGACAAAGCTCTGCTGCAACGCTTCGGCCTGATCGGACCGCCCGCGATTCTATTTTTCGGCAAGGACGGCATTGAGCGAAAAGCAAGCCGCCTGGTCGGTTACAAAGCTCCTGACGTTTTCGCGCCTCACGCACAACAAGCTCTCGGCCATTAATTTAGCCTCCCGTCAAATTCAATCGTAGCAATTCACCACCGTTCTGGACATTTCACAGCCATAGCTGCACAATTCTCCAATTCATCAAGGTGGATGGCACATGGCCAAACTGCTGCTACTCAACGGCCCCAATCTCAATTTGCTCGGCGTGCGTGAACCGGAAAAATACGGTTCGACCACGCTCGTCGATATTGTAGGCAAACTCCAGGCACAAGCCGCGACTACCGGACATACGCTCGACCACCTACAAAGCAATGCCGAGCATGTCCTCATCGAGCGCATCCACAGCGCACGCACCGACGGCACGGCCTTGATTCTCATCAACCCTGCCGCTTTTACCCACACCAGCGTCGCCTTGCGCGATGCACTGCTTGGCGTGGCGATTCCGTTCATCGAAATTCACCTTTCCAACATCCACGCGCGCGAAACCTTTCGCCAGCATTCCTATTTTTCCGACATCGCCATTGGTGTCATTGCAGGCTTGGGCGCACAAGGCTACGAACTCGCCCTGCAAGCCGCAATCACCCGTATCGCCTAAAAACACCACACAGGAACACCCTCATGGACATTCGCACCATCAAAAAACTCATCGAACTTTTGGACAGCTCCGGCGTGGCCGAAATCGAAGTCAAAGAAGGCGACACCGCCGTGCGCATCAGCCGAATGCCCGCCAATATGCCGCAGCAGATGCCGATGATGCAGCAGCCCATGCCGCAACACATGGTCGTAAACACCCCCGCGACCGCACCTGCACCCGTCGCTGCACCCGCCGCCGTCAGCGGCCATGCCGTCACCTCACCCATGGTCGGCACCTTCTACCGCTCGGCCTCGCCCGACTCCAAAGCCTTTGTCGAAGTTGGTCAAAGCGTCAACGTCGGCGACACCATCTGCATTATCGAAGCGATGAAAATGTTCAACCAGATCGAAGCCGACAAGGCCGGCGTGGTCAAAGCCATCCTCTGCGAGAACGGCCAGCCCGTCGAATTTGACCAACCGCTCGTCATCATCGAATAAGGCCGCCCCCAATGCTCAATAAAGTCCTTATTGCCAACCGTGGCGAAATTGCGCTGCGCATTCTGCGCGCCTGCCGCGAACTCGGCATCAAAACTGTCGCCGTCCACTCCACCGCTGACCGCGAGCTCAAGCATGTGCGCCTGGCCGACGAATCGGTGTGCATCGGCCCGCCCAAATCGGCCGACAGCTACCTCAACGTACCCGCGCTGATCGCCGCTGCCGAAGTCACCGATGCCGATGCCATTCACCCCGGCTACGGCTTCCTCTCGGAAAACGCTGACTTCGCCGAGCGCGTCGAACAAAGCGGCTTTATCTTTATCGGCCCGCACCCGGCCAATATCCGCATGATGGGCGACAAG
>DYLI01000066.1 GCA_020722165.1 Halothiobacillus neapolitanus
GGTTTTTGATGCAAGACTGGAGAAGCCCGAAAACTTTAGTGTACAGCCCATTTTTCCGCAAGTGCGTTCGAACCCATGGGGTTCTCTGACTTTACACCTTTATTCTTACGCCATCTGAATCGAAACACAGAGGCATTTTCAGGCTGGTGACGCTTAGAGTGTCACCTATTTTAAGGTTGTCAGGGAGCGTCGACATGCGCATGGTTATTTCAATGCCAGCGCTTTGCGCTCGAAGATGGATGAGTATTTCGTGCCCCAAGAATTCGATCATATCGACACAAGCCGCTAGGGCAGGTTCGTTTGCGTGCGCAATGCGTAGGTCTTCTGGGCGAATGCCTAAAGTGAGCTCGCCCTTCTGCTCTCCCGCGAGAGGCAAAGGAAATGCAGCGGCTGGAATCAAATTCATCGGCGGTTGGCCGATAAACCCAGCCACGAAAATATTGGCAGGGGAGTCGTAGAGTTCACGCGGCGCGGCGATTTGTTGCAGCTTGCCTTGGTTGAACACGGCGACGCGCTGGCCGAGGGTCATGGCTTCGGTCTGGTCGTGGGTGACGTAGAGCATGGTTGCGCCGAGTTGGCGTTGCAGTTCGGCGATTTCGGCACGCACTTGCACGCGCAGTTTGGCATCGAGGTTGGAGAGTGGTTCGTCGAGCAAAAACACCGAGGCTTCGCGGATCAGGGCGCGCCCCATGGCGACGCGCTGGCGCTGGCCGCCGGAGAGTTGCGCCGGTTTGCGCTCCAGCAGCTCGCCGAGTTGCAGCATCTCGGCCACGCGGGCGATTTTCTTGGTCTGCTCCAAGGCGGGGATGCGGCGCATTTTCAGCGGGAAGGCGAGGTTGTCGCGCACGCTCATGTGCGGGTAAAGCGCGTAGTCCTGAAACACCATCGCCACGTCGCGCGCCTTGGGTTCGAGTTCGTTGACGCGCCGCCCATTGATGCGTAACTCGCCCGTACTAATCGTTTCCAGCCCGGCAATCATGCGCAGTACGGTGGATTTGCCGCAGCCGGAGGGACCGACCATGACCAGCAGTTCGCCTTGCTGTACCTGAAGGTTCAGGCCGTCGATGACCGGGCGTTCGGCGCCGGGGTAGGTTTTACTGAGGTTGAGGCATTCAACGCTGGGCGGGTTCATGCGCGGCTCACTTGAAGAAATTTTCGCTGCGCACCACCGGCAGGGCGCGTTTGATGTCGGGGTCGCTGGCGAAATAGCGTTGTACGAGGTGCGGTTTGACGGTGTTGGCGAGGCCAAGAAACAGCATGGATTGATCCAGCGCAAGATATTTGTAGGCGACTTTACCGCTTTTCGGGTTTACTGCATCGTAAAAGCCGAAGTTGCCATAAATCGGGTAAAGCTTGGTCAGTTCGCGCAGATTCAACACGGCTTCGCGTGGGCGCAGCATGGCGGCAAGGCCGGAGGCGTGCGGCGTGACCACGCTTTCGTCGTAGCCTTTTACGCCCAGAATCGAGATGCCGTATTCGCCATAACCACCGAGCGGATTGGCGGAAGGCGACATGCCCCAGACGGGCAGATTGAGCATTTCCTGCGCATAGCGGCGTTGAATATCGACATGCGCAATCGCATTCGCGCCGAGGCTGTGCGGCGCGTAGGCTTGGTCATCCAGCACAAGCAGGGGCATGAGCGCTTCAAACATGCTACCGCCCCATGAGGGCAGGTAACGTAGCCCTTGCCACAGATAGTAGCCGCCGGTGACTTGGTGGCCGTCAACCTGGCGTGCGGTACGATTGAGCGGGCTCATGCTCTGCCAGCTCCAGTCAACCGGGAAGGTGCGTGAGAGAGCGAACCAGTGCGATGCGGGCACATCGCCGCGCCCGATGGCGATCAGGCTGCCAAGGCGCGGTTCGGAGTAGAGCAGGCCATAGCGATTGTTGGAGCGCTCGTCGCGTTGCACGTGGTAGCCATGCGCCATTTGGCCGGTTTTGGCATCGTAAAAAAAATCATAGTTTTGTTTTTTAAGCAGGGCATTGATGCGCGGTTTGAGTTTGGGTTCGGCCATGCGTGCACTCATCAAGCCCGCACTCAACCAAGCCGAATCGACAAAGGAAATGAAATGGCTGGTGCGCTCCAGCGAGGTGGTGTCGTAATAATTAAAGAAAAAGCCCTGGTAGGTTTCGAGTTTTTCTAGCGTGCTGATGATTTTTTGCAGGCGGTTCAATGCGCCTTGGCGGTCAATTAAACCCAGCTCGCGCGCGGCCACCACGCTCATCATGAACAGGCCGATATTGGTGACATTGGTATAGTCGCCCACGCTGGGCGCGCCGCCGCCGGGGAAAAAGGTCACGGTGTCGAAGGGCAGGCCATTGTCGCGGTCGCGCAGACCATCCAGCCCGCGCCAGGTGTCGCGCAGCACTTTTTCGGTGAAGGCCTGTTCGTCTTCGGGCATGGGTTCGCGTAGCACCAGCGGGCCGGGCGGCAGCTCGATGGCGCGGGCACGTATCGCCTTGCGTGCGGCCATTTCACCGCCGTGCTGCATTTCCCATAACTTTTTCTTTGGTGCGACGGCGCTGTCTTCATTGGCATCAATTGAGCGCCCAATGCGCACCAATTCGATGTCGTCGATCTCCAGCATGCCTTTGATTGATGTGTTTTTTGCCGGTAAGAGCATCAGGCTGAGGTGGCTCGGCGCTGTGTTCGGGTACACGCCGGAGAGCTCATTCAATGGAACCAACACCTGCCGCCATGTGGTGTTCAAGCCGGTGATGTTGAAGCCGTCGCCTGAAGCGCGCGTGGGGATCGAGTCCAGCGTGGGTTCGGGGGCGGGGTTAAAGCGCAGGCGCAGTTTCGGTGCTGCTCCTTGGGTTGGGTTAACGCGCAGCCAGAGGCGCAAATGATCGTAGTCCCGCGCGTTCAAGGCAGGCAGTTCTAGGCTCAGGCCGTGGGCGGTGGCATCGTTCGTCAGTGGGCTTAAATGGTATTGCAGGCGCAACACCTTTTCCTTGCGCCCGGCGCGGGAGCTGGGCGCGCTCGCTACGCGGATGGACGCTACGGTATTTGGTTTGGCGGGGCAGGTTTGGATGCGCTCAAGCGCTGCTTGGGGCAGGTCGAAATCCGCGAGTACGATGCGCGGCAACTCGGCGGGAGGCGCGGGCGCTGCCCACACGGCCGAAGTCAAGGCGAAGCCGAACAGCGTCAATGCAGACACGGCAAGCCAAGTGGCAAATCGACTTGCCTCCATTGGAACGCTCACTCGTTGAGTCATGTAGCCTGGATGGAGCGTAGGGGAATCCGGGTACAGCCGTACCTGTTGTGCAAGCTTCCCCGGATTATCATCCGGGTGACCTAATTTCATCAGGCCGTGCCGCCCAGCAGCGAAATATCGGCAACTTTGAGGAACAGCGCGCGCATCCGGTTGAGCAGCGCCAAGCGGTTGTCGCGCAGGGCGGCATCCTCGGTCATGACCATTACACCATCAAAAAAAGCATCGACCGCCTCGCGTAAGAAAGCCAGTTTGCTCAATGCGGCGGTGTAGTCGCCTGTCGCAAACAACGGAGCAAGTTCGGTTTCGAGCTGTTGCACGCGCGCGGCGAGTTCGCGCTCGGCGGGCTCGGAGAGCAGCGCTTCGCTGATGGTGGTGGGCAAGTCGCCTTCCACTTTTTTCAGGATATTGCCGATGCGCTTGTTGGCGGCGGCCAGTGCTTCGGCCTGTGGCAGGGCGAGGAAGTCGTTGACCGCCTGCATACGTTGCTCGAAGTCCAGTGGGCGCGTCGGGCGGGTGGCCAATACGGATTCAAAAACATCGGCACGAATGCCGCGATCGTGTGCGTAGGCGCGCATACGGTCGAGCATGAAGTCGAATAATTTATCAACATCACTGCTATTGTTGCCGCGCGTACCGGGAAAATCCGCTGCGTAAGCAAACTGCAACAGCGTGTGCATGTCCACATCGAGATTTTTTTCAATCAGGATGCGCAACACACCCAGCGCAGCACGACGCAGGGCGAATGGGTCTTTTGAGCCGGTCGGCTCCATCCCAGCTATGGCAAAAATACCCACTAGAGTATCCAAGCGTTCAGCCAGTGCCAGCGCCTCACCGGTTTTTGTTGTAGGCAGTTCATCCCCAGCACGGCGCGGCATATAAACCTCGTCCAGCGCCTGCGCGACTTCGGCGTGTTCACCGTCGTGCCCCGCTAAGTAGCGCCCCATAATGCCTTGCAGCTCAGGAAATTCGCCGACCATGCCGCTCATCAAATCGCACTTGGCAAGCAAGGCGGCGCGGGCAGCGTGCTCCATGTCACTGCCCGTCAGCCCGGCGATATGCCGCGCCAGACGCACCACGCGCTCGGTCTTGTCAAACTGCGTGCCGAGCTTTTGCTGGAACACCACAGTTTTCAGGCTGTCAATATGTGCGGACAGCGGCTGCTTGAGGTCTTCCTTCCAGAAAAATTCGGCATCGGAGAAGCGCGGGCGAATCACGCGCTCATTGCCCTGTTGCACCGCCGCCGGGTCGCGGCTGTCGATATTCGCCACGGTAATGAAATGCGGCAACAAATTGCCCGCCGCATCCAACAGCGGGAAATAACGCTGATTGCCTTGCATGGTGGAAATCAGTGCTTCTTTCGGCACAGCAAGGAAACGCGGCTCGAAATTGCCCGTGACCACGCGCGGCCATTCGGTCAGCGCGGCGACTTCATCCAGCAGGTCATCGTCCAGTACAGCATGACCGTTCAATGCGGCAGCAGCGGATTCGACCTGAGCCTTAATCATGGCGCGGCGCGTGGCGAAATCGGCGACCACATGGCCGACGCTTTCCAGCAGGGCGGCGTATTCATGCGGCGCAGGCACAATTAACGCTTCAGGGTGGTGGAAACGATGCCCGCGCGTGCTGCGTCCGGTCTGAATGCCGTAGATTTCTGCGTCGATCACCGCCTCGCCGAACAGCAACACGATCCAGTGCAACGGGCGCACGAAGGTCGTTTCACCCGCACCCCAGCGCATACGTTTGGGTATCGGCAACTCGTCCAGCGTCTGCGTGAGCATGTCGGGAATCAGCGCCTGCGCCGACTGGCCGGGCTGGGTGGCGCGATAGACCATCCACGCGCCCTTGTCGGTGGCCAATTCCTCAAGCTCATTAACCGTGACACCGCAGGAACGGGCAAAGCCTTCCAGCGCCTTGCTTGGGCGGCCTTCGCTATCGAAAGCAGCATTCACCGCCGGGCCGCGCCGCTCGATTTCGCGCTCGGCTTGATGTTCAAGTACCCCCTGCACCCACACCGCCAGACGACGCGGCGCGGCATAGACCGTGTGACCTTGCGGCGCAAGCCCGGCATCGTGCAGACGGCGCACAACGCCATCGGCCAGTGCGTTGGCAAGGGTGGTCAGGGCTTTCGGTGGCAGCTCTTCGGCGCCGATTTCGATAAGTAAGTCGTGGGTGTTCATAAATTAAAATCCAAGAATTTTTTTAGCCACAGAGGGCACGGAGATTATAGAGAAAAACGTTTGATGCCCTGAACCAAGCGAGGTGCGCTGAAATTGATAAGCAAGCCACGCTTTAAGCCTGTTGCTTTGAGGTAAGAAAGAATTTGAGCTGTGGCAACATCGGGTAAATGTTGAACTGATTTAAGTTCCACAATGACGGATTTGTCGACCACAATATCTAAAACCTGTTGAGCAATGACGCTGCCTTTGTAATGTACATCGAGCCTGACTTGGCGTTGAAAAGGAATGCCGATCAGGCTCATTTCATGACAAAGTGCGGCTTCGTAAACACTTTCTAATAAGCCTGCGCCAAAGGTTCGATGCACTTCAATTGCCGCACCAATGATGCGCTCAGTCACGACATCATTCATTGGCTCTAGCCCTCATGAACCTCGGTGTTCTCTGTGGCTAACATTCCCCGGCTTGCCATCGGAAAGCCCAGCCGTTCACGCGAGGCGTAATAGGCCTCGGCCACGCTGCGCGCCAGTTCGCGCACGCGCAGGATGAAACGCTGGCGTTCGGTGACGGAAATGGCGCGGCGTGCGTCGAGCAGGTTGAAGGTGTGCGATGCCTTGAGCACCTGCTCGTAGGCGGGCAGGGGTAGCGGGGTTTCCAGTGTCATCAGGCGCTTGGCTTCGCTTTCGCATTGGTCGAACAGCTTAAACAGAAAATCGACATCGGCGTGCTGGAAATTGTAGGTGGACTGCTCGACTTCGTTTTGGTGGTATACGTCGCCGTAGGTAATCACGCCGTTGGGCGTTTTTGCCCACACCAAGTCGTACACGCTTTCCGCGTTTTGCATGTACATCGCAAGGCGCTCCAGGCCGTAGGTGATTTCGCCCGTGACCGGGCGGCAATCCAGTCCGCCGATTTGCTGGAAATAGGTGAACTGGGTGACTTCCATGCCGTTCAGCCAAACTTCCCAGCCCAGGCCCCACGCGCCAAGGGTGGGGGATTCCCAGTTATCTTCGACAAAACGAATGTCGTGGGTCAGCGGGTCGAAGCCGAGCATACGCAGTGAGCCAAGGTACAGCTCCTGAATTTCCAGCGGCGAAGGCTTCATTACCACTTGAAATTGGTAGTAGTGCTGCAAACGGTTGGGGTTTTCGCCGTAGCGACCATCCGTCGGGCGGCGCGAGGGTTGCACATAGGCCGCGCTCCACGGTTCGGGACCAATGGCGCGCAGGAAGGTGGACGGGTGAAACGTGCCCGCGCCAACTTCCATGTCGAGCGGTTGCAGAATGGCGCAGCCTTGGCGCGCCCAATAGTCTTGCAGGGCGAGAATCAGCCCCTGGAAAGTCGAAAGATCATGGGTAGTGGACATACGCAGTGTGTTTTTTAGAGTCGAGATAGCCGTAAGTATATGCGGGAAGGGCAGGCGCGGGAAAAGTCTGATGTCTGTCTTGAGTTTTGTCCTTGCCCGAAAACCAAAAAATCAGCCGCTAAATTTAATGTCTCGATAGATTTTTATGATCGAAACTTGCCTCAAGCATGAATTATCCTCGCGGCTACGAATGGTCATTGAGGATGAAAACGATGAAACGAGTCGCTTTGTTGAGCGTGTTTATGCTGATGCCGCTCGCCGCCCAGGCCGACGCGCTTGAGCAAGCGGCGGTACAGAAATCGCAGGAGGCAATGAAGGAGTTTGGCATGACGCTGAAAGCCACCTTGCAGGCGGCGATGCAGGCGGGAGGGCCGATGAACGCGATTCCGGTGTGCCATACGGAAGCACCGAAAATTGCGCAACAGATGAGCGAGAAATATGGTGTGGATATTCATCGTACGTCACTCAAGCCGCGCGCTACGCCGCCCGTGGAGTGGGAAATGGCGGTGCTTGAGGGCTTCGCGCGGCAAAAGGCGGACGGTAAGCCCGTGGGTGAGTTGGTGTGGAAAGAAGTTGCCCAAGTGGATGACAAGCCCACCTTGCGCATGATGAAGGCGATTGGCGCGGATGCGGTCTGTCTGAGCTGTCACGGCGCGGCGGTTAACCCTGATGTTCTGGCCAAAATCCAAATGCTTTACCCCAACGACAAAGCCGTGGGGTTTGCTGAGGGTGATATTCGTGGCGCGTTTTCGGTCAGTGTGCCCTTGGCCGCCGTGCAATAAACTGGCTCAACCCCGATAACTCAAGACAAGCCTCGCGCAAAGCGGGGTTTTTTTCTTGTGTGCGGCACGCGCAGGCGGCATAGTTTGGCGCATTCCTACTACTTTATAGGCTGGCGAGATGAACAACGAGATTGACCACCGCAGCACACGGCGCGAGTTTTTGCATGGCGAGCTGCATCGTGCGGATTTGTTGCCTGAGCCACATATGATGTTGGCGCGCTGGCTGAAAGAGGCCGAGGAGGCGGGAAATTTCGATGTCACGGCCATGGCCTTGGCGACGGCAAGCCTGACTGGGCAACCCTCACTGCGTTGGGTATTGCTCAAGCATTTTGATGCGCGTGGCCTGTGTTTTTACACCGACGGGCGCAGCCGCAAGGGGCGGGAGCTGGCGGCTAATCCGCAGGCGGCCTTGGCGTTTTACTGGCCGGAGAATGATCGTCAGGTGCGCGTTGAGGGGCGGATTGAGCGTTTGCCGGAAGCGGATAACGAGGCGTATTTCAATCAGCGTCCGCTGGGTAGCCGTTTGGCCGCCGCTGCCTCGCACCAGAGCCAGCCGTTAGAGCAGCGTGAGGACTTGGAGGCGCGTATTGAGGCGCTCAAGCAGCAATTTCCGGCGGGCGATGTACCGCGTAACCCCGATTGGGGTGGTTATCGCCTTGTTCCTGCGGTGTACGAATTTTGGCAGGGGCGCGAAAGCCGCTTGCACGACCGTTTTACCTATGCGCGCACGGCGGATGGCTGGGATATTCAGCGACTTAAGCCGTGACCGCCGCGCTTCCGGACTGGCTCGTGGAACCTGAACGTATCAAGCTTGAACCCGCGTGGAAAGCCGCCTTGGCCGAGGAGTTTGAGCAACCCTACATGCGGGAGTTACGCGCCTTTCTTGCCGCCGAGCTAAAAGCGGGCAAGCGCATTCACCCCAAGCCCGACGAGTGGTTCAATGCTTTTAATCACACCCCGCTGGACAAGGTGCGGGTGGTGATTTTGGGGCAAGACCCCTACCCCACGCCGGGTCATGCGCATGGCTTGTGTTTTTCGGTGCAGCCGCAGGTGCGGCCTTTGCCCAAGTCTTTACAAAACATTTTCCGTGAGCTGGACGATGATCTGGGCATACGGAATACCTGCGGCAGCCTGCTTCCTTGGGCCGATCAGGGCGTGTTGTTGCTCAATGCGGTGCTGACGGTGGAAAGCGGACACTCGAATAGTCATCAGGGCAAGGGTTGGGAGCGTTTTACCGACCGCGTGGTGCAGGTTCTGAATGCGCAGGCCAGGCCGCTGGTGTTTGTGCTGTGGGGGAAGCCTGCGCAGCTCAAGGGCGCGCATATCGACCGCACGCGGCATGGTGTGCTCGAAGCGCCGCACCCTTCGCCGCTGTCGGCCTATCGCGGTTTTTTTGGCAGTAAGCCGTTTTCCAGTATCAATGCGTTGCTTGAGCGCCATGGGCAGGCAGTAATCGACTGGCGGACGTGATTGGCTTTCTGCGTATAATGTCACGCTATGGTTTGATGGATATAGCGCGATGCGATTTTTGACCCTGCTGATATTGAT
>DYLI01000239.1 GCA_020722165.1 Halothiobacillus neapolitanus
GTCACATGACGCTGAAAGTATTCGATGTGACTGGCCGCGAAGTGGCGACGCTGGTGGAGGGCAATCTCACAGCGGGAAGCCATGCCGTGACTTTCAATGCGAGTGTTTTGCCGAGCGGCGTTTATTTCTATCAAATCAAAACAGCGTCGTTTGCGCAAACGCGGAAAGCGGTGCTGTTGCGTTAGTGAGAACCAAACAAGGAGTTCATGCGATGAGAATCAGTATCCGTGCGCTGTTGATATGCCTGTCCGCCATTAGCGTGCAAGAAATTTTGGCGCAGCCCATCACGCCGGACACGGCCAACGTCGAATATGCCAACGTCAATGGCCTCAGTTTGAAGCTCGATATTTATCTGCCGAAGAATGTCGCGAAACCGTATCCGGTGATCGTGTGGATTCACGGCGGCGGCTGGCGCGGCGGCAGTAAGGAAAATCCCACTGCGGCTTCGATGTCGCAGCAAGGCTACGCAGTGGTGAGCATCAATTATCGTTTGAGCGGGCAAGCGATTTTCCCCGCGCAAATTCACGATTGCAAGTCGGCGATTCGCTGGATTCGCGCCAATGCCGCGACCTACGGTTTCGATACCGAACGCATTGGCGCGTGGGGAAGCTCCGCCGGCGGCCATCTGGTGGCCATGCTCGGCACCGCGGGTGACGTGGATTCGCTCGAAGGAACGGGCGGCGGCAATTTGCAATTCAGCAGCCGCGTGCAAGCCGTGTGTGATTGGTTTGGCCCGGCGAATTTGCCGACGATCTGTGATTTTCCCAGCGCCATCGACCATTGCTCGTCCACTTCGCCGGAAGCGTTGCTCATTGGCGGCGCGATCAAAGCCAATCTGGCCAAAGCGATCGCGGCGAGTCCGATCGCTTACGTGAGCTCGAATGATCCGCCGTTTCTGATTCAACACGGCACGGACGATATGAGCGTGCCGTTTCATCAAAGCGTCGAGTTGGATTCGGCATTGAAAGCTGTGGGCGTCGATGTGCAATTTCAACCCATTGCCAATACAGGGCACGGCCGGGGCGGCGGTTTCGCAGCGGATTCGACGCGGCGCAAGGTAAGCGATTTTTTTGACCGCTACTTGAAGACGCCAACGACATTTGTGAATAATCGTGATGAAAATGAAATTATGCGCGGGTTTCATCTGGATCAAAACTACCCCAATCCGTTCAACCCCGCGACAACTATCCGCTTTTCGCTGCGGCAGCGTTCACACGTCGTGCTGAAAGTGTTCGATGTGACTGGCCGCGAAGTGGCGACGTTGGTAAACGGTGAAATGGCGGAGGGCAATCATGCGGTGACATTCGCGCCGCGTGATTTGGCCGGCGGAATTTATTTCTACCAAATCACCGCGGGGAATTTTTCGCAAACACGCA
>DYLI01000240.1 GCA_020722165.1 Halothiobacillus neapolitanus
AGGTTTCCCGTCATTGCGATACCTCCCATGGATTGATGAGAAGCACTCCCGTAGGCTTGAAATCAGCAACATTACGCGTGACCACCGTCATGCCATGCACCAGGGCGGTTGCCGCGATGAGTGCATCGCGCTCGCCGCACTTGTTGGGTACATGCAGCCTGGCGCAGCGTTGTGCCACGGCGGTATCGACCGGCAACGTGCGGCTGGAGAATTCAGGCAATACGTGCTGCTCCAGCCACGCGCGCAAAAGTGCCCCCTGGGTGGCATCCTTTCGCTCAATCGACAGCACGCCAAGCTCCAGTTCCATGATGGTGATGGCCGACACAAAGAGGTCGGTGGCATCCACACTTTCCGCCCATGCCGTCACGTTCATATCGGCCTTACCAAACCGCACCTTGCGCAGTTCAGACACCACGTTGGTATCGAGAATCAACCTCATGAAAAATCAGCCGGACGCCTTTCAATAGCCACACGCGGCGGCTCAAACTCGATGTCAGCAATACCCGGCATAGCGAGTGCATCGGCAATGTTGCGGCGCTGCTGCGTGAGCCGCTGATAGTCCTCAAAACTCATCAACACATGGGCCGGTCGGCCTCGGTCCGTGATGAACACCGGCCCGTTATTGGCGGCCCGTTTGGCCTCGCTCGTTCCCTGGTTGAACGCGCGGCTGGATAAGGTCGTAATGGTCATAGTGGCATCTCCGCATGTTGGATGGGTTTATGTAGCTATGTTTCTACTTTTATCCATTGAACGCAAGCATTTCTGAGGTGAAACAGCCGGCAAACAGGCAAGCACTTGGCTTCGCCACCACTCCAACCAAAGCATCCTGCACAACCCTGTCGTAAAGGCCCCATATTTGCCCCAGAACCGGCGCAAGGACATTTGACAGGGAAAAGTGCCGCCAAAATCAGAAAACGCGTCCTGCGCGAAATATGCGCCATTCCAAAAACGAAAATGTCCGAATTCCAGACAAGGAGTGCCTGGTTGCCACGGCTTCGCCGTGCCAGGCACGGATTGCTGTCGATGCAAACGGCGTCCTATGCGCTACGCGCGTCATAACAGTGGCCCGTTCACCATTCCGCGCCCTGCGCGGTTGCGAACGATTCAGACGATTTGCAAGCAAATCGCCCAAATCGCCCGCGCCTACTTTGCCCCTGCGGGGCGGGAGCTAAAGCTCTTTTCAAAAAACAACCCCCCCATCCACTGGTAAACCAGCAGGGGGAGCCGCTGCCGTAGGCAGTGGGGGACGCAGTCCCCATAGGGGGTCGATCCGGCGAGCCGAAGGCGAGGACAGGGGGACCAGCAGGGTCCCCGCCGGGGGATGTTTGCGCCCGGCGCCGTAGGCGGCAAGTGGGCGCTCATTTTGAGTTAT
>DYLI01000241.1 GCA_020722165.1 Halothiobacillus neapolitanus
CATCGGCCTGAAACTGCGCCTTGGCGCGGCGTGTCCAGTCGAGAATTTTGGCGGCGTTACCCACAATATCGCCGACGGTTAAATTAATTTGAGCCAGCGCAATTCGCACGGTTTTTCCTCGATTTAAGCGGGTCGAATTTAGCCACAGAGGGCACAGAGCGTGCATCGCATGATGCTTTGCCCCTCTCCCCTTGACGGGGGAAATAGCCTTAACCTCCGTGAACTCCGTGCTCTCTGTGGCTAAAAATTCTTAACGCAACACCTCAGCCATTTTTGCGCCCATTAACGCAGGCGAGCGCACGATATGACACCCGGCGGCTTCCAGCGCGGCAAACTTGGCTTCCGCCGTGCCCTGTCCACCGGCCACAATCGCCCCGGCATGACCCATGCGCTTGCCGCTCGGCGCGGTGGCTCCGGCGATATAGGCCACCACCGGCTTGCTTACGCTGGCCTTGATGAACTCGGCGGCTTCCTCCTCCGCCGTGCCGCCGATTTCACCGACCATAATAATGCCCTCGGTTTGTGGGTCAGCCTCAAACAGACGCAAGCAGTCGATAAAGCTCATGCCATGAATCGGGTCGCCGCCGATGCCGACACAGGTGCTTTGTCCCAGACCTGCGCCCGTGGTCTGATGCACCGCTTCATAAGTCAAGGTTCCCGAACGCGACACAATGCCGATACGCCCTTTTTGGTGGATATAGCCCGGCATAATGCCGATCTTGCAGCCTTGCCCCGCCTCGCCCGGCGTCATCACACCGGGGCAATTCGGCCCGACCAAATAAGTCTTCGGGTAATCCTTCAACGCCGCTTTGACTTTCAGCATATCCAGCACCGGAATACCCTCGGTAATGCACACAATCACACGAATACCCGCGTCCGCCGCTTCCAGAATGGCATCCGCCGCAAACGGTGCAGGCACATAAATCATGCTCGCCTCCGCGCCCGTGTGCTTCACCGCGTCATGCACGGTATCGAACACTGGCAAATCCAGATGCGTCGTGCCGCCCTTGCCCGGCGTGACCCCACCGACCATGCGCGTACCGTAGGCCAGCGCGCCCTCGGAATGAAACGTGCCTTGCTTGCCGGTAAAGCCCTGACAAATCACCTTGGTTGCGCCATCAATCAAAATCGCCATATCAAACTCCCACCTTGGCCGCACGCACCGCGGCTTGCGCCGCACGGGTCAAATCGTTTTCCGCCATAAGATTCAGCCCGGACTCCGCCAACAAAGCCCGCCCCTGCGCTGCATTCGTACCTTCCAGTCGCACCACCAACGGCAATTTCAAATCCACCTCACGCACCGCCTGCAAAATACCTTCGGCGATCAAATCGCAACGCACGATGCCGCCAAAAATGTTAATCAAAATCGCGC
>DYLI01000242.1 GCA_020722165.1 Halothiobacillus neapolitanus
AGCCACAAGATGGCAGTAACTTTTGTTACTAGGCCTTCTTTCCCGTTGCCGTATAGGGTTTCCTCAACGCGGGTTAATCTCTTGGCTTGACTATCATAAACAATTCGCAATTCATCCATGTATTGCCGTACTTCATCAAATACTGACTGTGTCTCACTTGTCATCATTCACCTCCTGATGGATCTACGACACCACGTACGGCCCAAGCATCGGTAAACGGCGTTGCGCGGAAATAAGACTCAGGGATAATGCCAAAGCCATTCGCCCCCCATTCTCGCCCCCACGAATTGGCAACCTTAATCCCCCAATCGCCTGAAGCATGCCGCATTAAACCAACGCCACACATTGCATGGCCACCGCCGCCGCCGCGATAATCTGGAATCCATCCGTCGGTGCCAGGCTTAAAATTATTGCCAACTAATACCCCAAGGTTAACAGGGAAACCTAGCTGAATTGCAGACGCCAAATGATCAAATGTCGGACAATCCCAAGCCTCTAGTATGCGAAAGCGTTTCGCGTCATCTTTCCAAGCAGCCGGCCATCGCGACGGCCGCCAATCTAGTTCAGGTACTAACGCCGCCGTGCAAACACCATGTTGCTCTAACTCGGCGATTGCATCCGATAACAGAGACCCTCTATCGTAACCGCCGTTAATGCGCCCATAAAGATTGCCGGGCGAAAGTTTAACAAAAGGCAATCCAACAGCCGCACGCAAGACGTGTAAGGCTTGAATCGAAGCAAATGCATTGCATGCCCCTTGGCCATCTTGATCCAAGATTTCTGGCACTAAATGCGACCAATCCACAGGCTGCCATTCTGCTCGTGGAATGATGTAAATTTCCGTTCGCCTAGGATTTTCACCAAATACGGGAAACACAGAACCCGGAGCAGCAACTCGCGATAAACATCCTAAATGATATTCGCGTCCATTGATGGCAACCGTATTACTCATTATGCATCCTCGCGATGGTCACAGTCACAAATAGATCAACTCAGCGGCGGTAACGTCGATGCGCTGGATATTTACTGTTCGGACTCGCCCCTGTGCTGTGAGCCGGCTCCGCAATTGCTGGCAACCGCTTCCACGTAGCTGCTAATCCTAATTGCGCCAGCAAATCATGAAATGCCTGCAAATTAGCAGGGGCCGCACCCGCATAAACCTCTGCACCAGCGCGGTCCAACGCATAAAGCCTCGGCAGCCCATTGGCCTTGGCATCCTGAATATATGCCTCCAGATCATTTGGCGTTTTACCAGACTCGTCGACCACATCGACGTCCACGACACGCAAGTTCCAGCCTTGCGCCGCCATTGCCTTGCGCGCCTCAGCGTCTGTAATTGCTGCAGCTTGATCAGGCGTTCGTCGCGA
>DYLI01000243.1 GCA_020722165.1 Halothiobacillus neapolitanus
TCTTCACGTTAGCCATGTGCAAACCCTCTTTTGCAATCGGTCAGAAGCCCGGTTGATGCTCGAACATCGCCGGGCTTTGTTGTGTCTAGGCGGCTTTGTCGAAGTTGATATGAACGATATTTGAGCCTTCGCGCAAGCCGTCCAGATAATCCGCCCACGTTTGCATCATCTTTGTGCGCTCGCTGATATGTGCGGTGCGATTATAGGCCGTGCCATTGGCATCTTTGACGGCGTGCGCGAGTTGATGCTCCATGTGCTCCACGCGAAAGCCCAAGACCTCATCGCCCAGGGTGCGGAATACAGCACGCCAGCCGTGTCCGGTCATTTCTTCTTTGGGGATATTCATGCGGCGCATTGCGGCGAGTAGGGCGTTATCACTCATGGGGCGGTCATTGCTGCGAGCGCTGGGGAAAACATAGCGCGTGTGCCCCGTGAGCGGCTGGATTTCGTGCAGGATGGCGAGGGCTTGGCGGCTTAGTGGCACGATATGCTGAATATCGGTTTTAGAGACGTGGTAACGCCACTGTGCGGCCTCTAAATCAATGTCACACCATTGGGCTTGGCGTAGTTCGCCCGGTCGAACGAATACCAGCGGCGCAAGGCGTAGGGCGCACACTACGGTAAACGTGCCTTCATAGCCGTGCAGTGTTCGCAGTAGCTCGCCCACGCGATTTTCACGCATCTTGTTGTCATTGGTGCCGTCGATGATGCTTGCGCGGTTCTTGATCTTCACGGTCGTGAGTGCGCCGCGTAGATCGGCGCTTGTGTCGCGTTCTGCGCGGCCTGTGGCAATGGCAAACCTGAATATCTGCCCGACATACTGCAAGGCGCGTTGTGCTGGAATGGGTGCGCCACGGGCTTCAATACGACGAAGCACGGCAAGGATTTCAGGCGCTTTCAATTCAATCAGGGGGCGGTCACCAAGCCAGGGGAATAGATTCTTTTCCATGCGGGCGAGGATGTCGCTTGCGTGTCCTGTAGACCATTTGGCCGAGTGCGTGGTATGCCACTCGCGGGCGATTGCCTCGAAGGTGTCTGCCGTCGCCAGCTTCTCGGCTTTGCGCACTGCGCCGGGGTCAATACCCGCTGCGAGTTGTGCCCTCAATTCATCCCGCTTGGTGCGCGCGGCTTTCAAGCTCACGTCGGGATATGCCCCAAGTGCCAACAGCTTCTCTTTGCCCTCCCAGCGATATTTCAGCCGCCAAAGCTTCGAGCCAGACGGGTTTATCAGGAGGAATATGCCCTTCTCGTCACTGAGCTTAAAGGGCTTTGCGGCGGGCTTGGTGTTCTTGATGGTGGTATCGGTAAGCGCCATGGGGGTATCTCGTCCGGGGGTAGGCTTGATACCCCTAACTCTACCCCC
>DYLI01000067.1 GCA_020722165.1 Halothiobacillus neapolitanus
CCGCGTGGAGCATTCCGCGCATTGAGTTGAGTTTTGAGCTGGATGCCGAGAGTACCGAGGTTCACGCACTCATGCACTGTGAGCGGGTGGGCGAGGTCGCGCAGGCGCTGGTGTTGCAGGGCGAGTGTTTGGAGCTTTTGCGGATTGCGATTGACGATGTGCCGCTGGATGCGCGTGAGTTTAGTCTGTTGGATACAGGTTTGACCCTGCACAACCCGCCTGCGCGTTTTACTTTAAGCATGAGCACGCGCATTCACCCGGCGGCGAATACTACGGGCATGGGTTTGTATGTTTCCGGCGGGATTCTGGTTACGCAATGCGAGTCGGAAGGTTTCCGCCGCATGATGTACGGCTTGGATCGGCCGGATGTGCTCTCGGTGTACACCACGCATCTGATTGCGGATGCGGCGAGGTATCCCGTGTTGTTGTCGAATGGCAATCTGCTCAGCGAGCGCGTGTTGGACGATGGGCGCACGCAATCAAGTTGGCATGATCCGTTCCCCAAGCCAAGCTATCTGTTTGCGCTGATAGCCGGTGAGTTGGGCGTGCTGCGTGATACGTTTACCACGATGAGCGGCAGGTCGGTGGCTCTGGAAATCTACGCTGCGCCGCGCCATGTGGATAAGCTCGGTCACGCCATGCAGTCGGTGCATAAGGCCATGCGCTGGGACGAGGAGACGTATGGCCGCGAATATGATCTTGAGCGTTTCATGATCGTGGCGGTGGATGATTTCAATGCCGGGGCCATGGAAAACAAGGGCTTGAATATTTTCAATGCCAGTTATGTGCTGGCGCGCCCGGAAGTGGCCACGGATGCGGATTATGAAGGCATTGAAAGCGTGATTGCGCATGAGTATTTTCATAATTGGTCGGGCGATCGTGTGACTTGCCGTGACTGGTTTCAGTTGTCGCTGAAAGAAGGTTTTACCGTGTTCCGCGATCAGGAGTTTTCGGCGGACATGGGCGCGCGGGCGACGCAGCGTATCGAGGATGTGAATGCCTTGCGCACTTGGCAGTTTGCCGAAGATGCGGGCCCGCTGGCGCATCCGGTGCAGCCTGCGGAATATCAGGCGATCAGCAATTTTTACACCAGCACGGTGTACAACAAGGGCGCGGAAGTGGTGCGCATGTTGAAAAATCTGCTCGGCTGGCCGACCTTCCGCCAGGGAAGTGATCTGTATTTTGCACGCCACGACGGGCAGGCCGTGACCATCGAGGAATTCGTGCGCGCTATGGAAGATGCGTCCGGGCGCGACTTGAGCCAGTTCCGCCGCTGGTATGTGCAGGCCGGTACGCCGCGCATTGAGGCTTCCGGCGAATACGATGGATTAGCGCAGCGTTACAGCTTGCATTTGCGCCAATCCACGCCGCCCACGCCCGGTCAGCCGGTGAAATTGCCGATGGTGATTCCGGTGGATATGGCTTTGCTGGATGCCAACGGCAAGGAGATGGCTGCGCAGGTTTTGGAATTGAATCAGGACATGCAGAGCTTTGTGTTTGAGGGCATGGCTGAAAAACCCGTGCCGTCCCTGTTGCGCGGCTTTTCCGCGCCGGTGCGTCTGGATTTTGCCTACAGTGATGCTGAGCTGGCGTTTTTAATGGCGCATGACGGCGATGACTTTAACCGCTGGGAAGCCGGGCAGCGTTTGATGAGCAATGTTTTGCTGCGTCTGGTGGCCGATGTGCAGGCTGAGAATGAGCTGGTGTTGGATGAAGGATTGAACACAGCCTTTGGTCATGCGCTGCATGATAAAACCTTGAGTGCGCGCATGAAGGCCGATCTGTTGACCGTGCCGAGCGAGGCGTGGCTGGCCGATCAAATGCAGGCGATTGACCCGCAGGCGATTCATGACGCACGCCGCTTTTTGCGCCGCGCCTTGGCCGAGGCGTGGGAAGAGAGCTTGCTTGCTGTGTACAGCGCCCAGCAAAAATCCGGCGAGTATCAAGTTACACCGGAAGCCGTGGGCGCACGTCGCCTGAAAAATCTGGCGTTAGGCTTGTTGATGACGCTGGATAACAGTGCGCATCATGCGCTGGCCACGCATCAGTTCCGTGTGGGCAATAACATGACCGATGTTTTGGCGGCGATGCTAAGTCTGGCGCATACCGATTGCGCCGATCGCCGCGAGGTGTTGCTGGCGTTTGAACAGCGCTGGACGCACGAGCCGCTGGTGATGGATAAGTGGTTCCAAGCGCAGGCCAGCAGCCCGCTGCCCGGAACCTTGAATGAAGTGCGCGCACTCCTGAAGCATCCGGCGTTTAATTTGACCAATCCCAACAAGGCGCGCTCGCTCATAGGCGGCTTCGCACGCAGCAACCCGGTGAATTTCCATGCGCTGGATGGTTCGGGCTACCGTTTCGTTGCCGAGCAAGTGCTGGCACTGGATGCGCTGAATCCGCAAGTCGCTTCACGCATGGCGGGGGCGTTCCAGCAATGGCGGCGTTTTGAGCCGCATCGTCGTGGTTTGATGCGGGCGACTTTGAGCGAGCTGGCGGCTCGCCCAAGCTTGTCTTCCGAGTTGCGCGAAGTCGTGGAGCGTAGTTTGGCCAGTAGTTTGGCGGATTGAAAGCTAGGCGCGGGCGGTGTATGGTTAAAAATCATACTTTTAAATGGAGTTCGCTATGACCGTCGATCATCATGACTTAGCCCACGAGTTTCCTGAGCACAAGGAACGCATTCATGCCTTGAAGATGGAAAACGCACATTTCGCCAAGCAGTTTGATGCCTATCATGCTGTAAATAAGGACATTGAAGCACTGGAGAACAATGAGTCACCGGTGGCTGATGAAACACTTGAAGAGCTGAAGAAACAGCGTTTGGAACTCAAGGATGAACTTTACGCGATGTTGACTGCGTAATTTTTTCGCTGGGTTTTTGTCAATAAGGTCGCGTGATGCGGCCTTTTTTATTGCGCGCTTGATAGACGCACAAGCTGCTGTTCTGGTGGGAGAGCGAGTAGGGCAACAAGCTCATCCAGCGAACCTTCAAAGCATCCCGCGTGACCTTGACTGTGGCAGAGGCGCGAGGGGATGCCCCAATCCTCTAACAGCGGGATGGAGGCAATCACACCGTCCGGCATACCGTCGAGTAAAAAACGCGAGGGTCGGGGGCGGAAAGGAAGTGGGTCAGTCATTTGATAGAGGGCGAGCATGCTGGCCGGGGTTTGCCGCCGTGTGGCGCAAAGATGGATCAGGGTCGCAAGCGCGATTCCGTCGGCAAGAATGACGCTGGGCTGGCTGGGTATAAGGATGATGTGCTCGCCTATGATGTCCGCGAGCTTGAGGCTGGGTTCGGCGTGAATGGACGGACTCAGAACGTCAAGCTGCCCCGAAGCCGAGTGCAGCATGGGGTAGAGCAGCTTGCCATCATGCAGTTGTAGTCGCTCGCCGGGCTGGGGCGCGGGGTGGGTTGCTGGCCAGCGCACGCTGATTTGCGTAAAGGCTCCGAGCGCCCGTTGCGCAAGAATCGGCAGTTCGGTGGCGTCAGGCTTCACAAGGCAGGTTGTCGTACTGATTTTGCAGGAAACTGCGCAGCGCCTTGAGGAAAGCATCCGGCGTTTCAATATGCGGCCAGTGATGCGCCAGCGGCAGGCTAAGAACGCAGGCTTGCGGGAAACTTTTGCGAATCAGCCCAAGGTCAGCATCGCGTACATAATCAGAATGCCCACCGCGAATAAACAGCGCGGGGCCAAGGTAGAGGCGGTCGAGAAAAGGCATGGTGTTGAGGTCGTCGTAGGCCATTTCCAGGGTTGGCAGGTTGATGCGCCAATGCAATTGACCCGAAGGGGTGCGCGTAAGATTGGTGAGCAAAAAATCACGCACTTCAGGGTTGGGCAGGCGCTGGCTCATCCATGCGCTGGCCTCCGCGCGCGAGTGCAGGCGATGCAGCGGCAAGCTATTCATGGCGTAAAAAAGCTCATGATGCAACGGCGCATAAGCACGCGGGGCAATGTCCACCACGGTCAGACTTTGCACGCGCTCGGCCGCACGGCTGGCCAGTAGCATGGCCGTTTTGCCGCCAAGTGAATGCCCAAGGATGTGCGCGCGCTCAAGTTTGAGCGTGTCCATCAATCCCAGGGTGTCGCTAACCATGTCGGCATAGTGATGCGAAGGGCTATGCGGCGAAGCACCGTGGTTGCGCAAGTCGGACAAAATCACTTGCCAGCCCCCGTGCTGCGGGTGGTTTGGGTTTGCAAGGTTCGTCGCAATGGAGCGCCAGTTGGCCGATGAGCCAAACAAGCCGTGCAGAATAATAAGCGGCTCGCCGTGCCCTAAAATTTCGTAATGCAGCTTCAAAGACGTGTCCGGTAACGTGCAACGGCGTGAACCGTAGCGTGTGAGTGGGGTTGCGTCAATGCGTCAAAACATGGAAATTTTTTTCCAGCGGAGTATTTCGGACATAAAAAAATGTAAGATGCTGACTGTTGGTCTTATGATAAAAAAAGGGTTTTCAAGTGCCAATGTCTCAAGATTTGGAGGTCGGCTCGCCAGCACTTCCGGCAGGTAATCAACAGTTCGCTCTTCTTGTGTCGCTTGATCGCGCTGCGCGTGATGTCATGCGCGCCGCCTGCCGCCAAGCGGGCTATCAATCTTTAGATTGCCCTAACTTTGTCGATGCAGTGTCGATGGCCGGAGAGATAGGAGTTACTGCGTGTTGTATTGCCGCTTCGGCAACCAACTCCGGCCTGTGTCAGTTGATTAAAGATCTGCGCGAAGCGCTGGTTGATGGTGCGCCGATTTTGATGATGTCGGCAATGAGTGATGTGCCGCAACAAGTTGAGTCGCTGTTTGTCTGTGGCGTGACTGAGATTTTTGCATCGACCGCACCAGAAACATTGACGCATTACCTGGTCAACCGCAACACGGAGCGGGTCGATCCGCATGGCCAGCATATTTATGGCAAGCAGGTGTTGTTGGTGGAGGATTCAACCACAGTGGCCGTTGTGGTGCGTAAAACTCTGATGAAGCATGGTCTGATGGTGGACTGGGAGCGTAGCGCGGAAGATGGCTTGGATGCTTTGCAGCACAAAAAATACGATTTGTTGATTACTGATCTGGTGCTCGAAGGTGAAATGAGTGGCGTGGCGTTGGTAAGTCACTTGCGTCAGTCCGGGTACAGTGAGTACGCACTACCCATTTTGGCGATGACCGGTTTTGATGAGCGTTCGCGCCGTCGCGAGCTGTTCCGCTTGGGGGTCAATGATTATGTCGTCAAGCCGGTACTCGAAGAAGAGTTGGTCGTGCGCGCCCGTAATCTGATTATCGCCAGCCGCCTGGCCATTCGAGTCGAAGCGCAACATGCACGTATCAAAATGTTGGAGTCGAGCGATGCTTTAACCGGTGTGTACAATCGCCGCACGTTATTCAACATGAGTAAAAAATACCTTGCCACGGCGCAGCGCACTGAGGGTGTATTTAGCCTGGTGCTGGTCGAAATACATGGCGTGGACAGAGTGGTAACGCAATATGGTAGCGCAGCGGGGGATGAGGTTTTGAGCGATTGCGCCCGCGCCATGCGCATGGTGGCGCGTTCCAGTGACATTGTGGCGCGCGTTGGTGATGCGCGCTTTGCGGTCGCTTTACCCTACTGCGCCGTTATGGACGCCCCCTGTATTGGCGAGCGCTACCGGCGTGCGCTCAGTGGTGAAAAGCCTTTTGGGATGGCGCTTGGCGTGAGCGTGGGAACCGTTGCCTTCGATGCGCAACAAGATAGCGATTTCGACCATCTGTTCGCTCGCGCCTTGAGCACGATGGTGCGCGATGATGCAGCTGTTCCTTCTTAACGCGTGATGCGGGCTTAACGGGTCGTTAGCAGACAGCTCGTTTCCAGTCCGAGAGGCTGCCAGGGCTTGAAATTCATTTTTGTTGCCCTAATCTTGGCACTCGAATGTGCTGAGTGCTAATTCTTGGTACATTGTGCCCCCATAATTTTTTAAGTGGAGTTGAACTCATGAAGATTCGTCCTTTGCATGACCGCGTGCTGATCAAGCGCGTTGAAGAAGAATTAACCACCGCCAGCGGCATCGTGCTGCCGGGTAGCGCGGCTGAAAAGCCTAATCGTGGCGAAATCATTGCCGCTGGGCCTGGCAAGTCGAACGAAAAAGGCGAAATCCGCCCCATTGGTGTCAAAGTCGGCGAGCAGGTATTGTTTGGTCAGTACGCAGGCACCAAAGTCAAAGTTGACGGCGAAGAGCTGTTGATGATGGGCGAAGATGACATTCTTGCTGTCATCGAATAATTCATACGTAATTCATTACTAATTTAAGGAGATTCCCCATGGGAGCTAAAGACGTTCGTTTCGGTGCTGATGCACGCATCAAGATGGTTAACGGCATCAATATTCTTGCCAACGCAGTGAAAGTCACCCTCGGCCCCAAAGGCCGTAACGTGGTGCTGGAAAAATCCTACGGCGCGCCAACCGTGACCAAGGACGGCGTATCCGTCGCCAAGGAAATTGAACTGGAAGACAAGTTCGAGAACATGGGCGCGCAGATGGTCAAGGAAGTGGCTTCCCAGACCGCAGACATTGCCGGTGACGGTACCACCACCGCCACCGTGCTGGCGCAAGCCATTGTGCGCGAAGGCATGAAAGCCGTCGCTGCGGGCATGAATCCAATGGATTTGAAGCGCGGTATCGACAAGGCGGTGATTGCAGCCGTGGCCGAATTGAAAGCTGTGTCTGTGCCTTGCACCGATGACAAGGCGATTGCTCAAGTGGCGACCATTTCTGCCAACTCTGATGACGCAATCGGCACCATCATTGCTGATGCCATGAAGCGCGTCAGCACCGAAGGCGTGATTACCGTGGAAGAAGGCTCTGGCTTGGACAACGAGCTGGACGTGGTTGAGGGTATGCAGTTCGACCGTGGCTATTTGTCACCGTATTTCGTCAACGACCAGCAAAACATGCAGGCCGTGCTTGAAACGCCGTTTATCCTGCTGTGCGACAAGAAAATCTCTAACATCCGTGATTTGCTGCCAGCACTGGAAGCTGTCGCCAAAGCCGGTCGTCCGCTGTTGATTGTGGCCGAAGACATCGAAGGCGAAGCGCTGGCGACTTTGGTCATCAACAATATGCGCGGCATTTTGAAAGTGACTGCGGTCAAGGCTCCTGGTTTTGGCGATCGCCGTAAGGCGATGCTGCAAGACTTGGCGGTATTGACCGGCGGTATGGTGATTTCTGAAGAAGTCGGCCTGACTTTGGAAAAAGTCACCCTGAACGAGCTGGGTCAAGCCAAGAAAATTGTCGTGACCAAAGATCACACCACCGTGGTGGATGGCGCGGGCGCGAAAGAAGAAATCGAAGGTCGCGTGACCCAGATTCGTGCGCAAATCGAAACCACCTCTTCAGACTATGATAAGGAAAAACTGCAAGAGCGCGTGGCCAAATTGGCTGGCGGTGTTGCGGTGATTAAAGTCGGTGCAGCCACTGAAGTGGAAATGAAGGAAAAGAAAGACCGCGTGGACGATGCCCTGCACGCCACCCGTGCAGCGGTTGAAGAAGGCGTGGTTCCTGGCGGCGGCGTGGCTCTGGTGCGTGCGCGTAATATGATCAAAGACATCAAAGGCAGCAACCACGATCAAAACGTCGGTATCGAAATTGCACTGCGTGCGATGGAAGAGCCGCTGCGTATTATCGTCACCAACGCGGGCGATGAGCCTTCCGTCATTCTGAACAAGGTTTCAGAAGGCAGTGGTAACTTTGGTTACAACGCCGCGACCGGTGAATACGGCGACATGATCGAAATGGGTATCCTTGACCCTACCAAAGTGACCCGTTCTGCACTGCAAAATGCGGCCTCTGTTGCGGGCTTGTTGCTGACCACCGAGTGCATGGTGGCTGAATTGCCAAGCAAGGGTGCACCTGCGCCCGCCGGCGGTGACATGGGCGGTATGGGCGGCATGATGTAATGCTGCTCGGATAGTTTGCCTATCCTGAAGTGACCTTAGCCCCGCCTTGAGCGGGGTTTTTTTTATGTGTTTCGCATTAAGTCGCATCTTGGAGTAGGCTAATGGCGCACTTGAACTAAGGAGATTCGATCATGAAAACTTGGGTTGTCGTTGCTGATGCCGCACGTGCGCGTGTATTCAATGTTGAAGGAAAAGCGATTGCAGAGATTATGGATCTGAGTCATCCAGCCTCGTTGCAGCACGCGAGCGAGATGGCGAGTGATGCGCCGGGCATGACTAGCGTCAAGGGCATGCCGAGTAAATTCGGTATGGAGGAGATCGTCTCCCCCAAAGAAGAGGACGCGATCCGTTTTGCCAAGCAGGTCGCTGAAGCTTTGCAGGCTGGGCTAGCTGATTACGAACGTTTGTACTTGATTGCCGCGCCGCATTTCCTTGGCTTGTTACGCAAGGATTTGGACAAGGCGGTGCAGGCAAAGATCATCGAGGAAATCGACAAGGATTTGACCAAGCACACACTTGAGGACATTCGCGCTCATCTGCCGGAGTTGTTTTGATCTGACAGGCTGCTGAGGAGTGCCATGACCGTGGCCATTTCACAATATCCTGCATGAATTGTTGCGCGATTTACTCTGTAAATTCGCGTTTTTTTTATGTTTGACCAAAATTTACGAAGCGGCCTATAAGTAATTTTTAGTTTGTGGCGTGCTTACCCGGTATTGTTTAATGAAGTTTTGAAGTATATGGCAAGTTTCATGCAGTATTTTTTGATTTAATTTACAAAAATAACAATATGTTAGGTTTTTATTCTTGCGGTGCAAGAATACTAATGACCGAATAAAATATCTTGGTTTTGATGGTTTTTATGAGGTCTGTATTGTATCTATGCAAATGTTCAGCTTTGACTTTTTAAACCAAGCGCGCAAAATCCGCTGCGCTTCCCCGAATAGGGGGTCTCTGTAATGGAGAAAATGTGATGATTGATAAAACTAATGGGCATATTGTCC
>DYLI01000244.1 GCA_020722165.1 Halothiobacillus neapolitanus
TCCACGCCGGAGTCGGTGAATGCGATTCTGGAAGGCATGGCCTGGCTGAATCTGGAATACGACGAAGGTCCCTTTTACCAAACCCAACGCTTTGATCGATACAAGGAGATCGTGCAGCAATTGTTGGCCAGCGGTCATGCGTATTACTGCTACATGCCCAAGGACGAGCTGGATGCGCTGCGTGAAGGGCAGATGGCGCGGGGCGAAAAACCGCGTTATGACGGGCGCTTTCGTGATTTTAGCGGTACGCCGCCGGAGGGCGTTGCGCCCGTTGTGCGCTTCAAGAATCCATTGGATGGCGAAGTGGTGATTGATGACATGGTGCGTGGGCGGGTGGTGATTCGTAACGAAGAGCTGGATGACCTGATTATCGCGCGCTCGGATGGCACGCCGACTTACAATCTGAGCGTGGTGGTAGACGATCTGGATATGGGCATCACCCATGTGGTGCGCGGTGACGATCATCTGAACAATACGCCGCGTCAGATCAACATTTTCCGTGCGCTGGGGGCTACGCCTCCGGTATACGGGCATTTGCCGATGATTCTGGGGCCGGATGGTGCCAAGCTGTCCAAGCGCCACGGCGCGGTGAGCGTGATGCAGTACCACGAGGAAGGCTATTTGCCGGATGCGCTGCTGAATTATCTGGTGCGCCTGGGCTGGTCGCATGGCGATCAGGAGGTGTTCAGCCGTGATGAAATGATACGTCTGTTCGACCTGGCGGATGTGAATCAGTCCGCTTCGGCCATCAACCCGGACAAGTTGTTGTGGCTGAACCAGCATTACCTCAAGACCAGCGATCCGAGTTATGTGGCGCGCTTTTTGGGCTGGCATTTGGGGCGGGTGGATGTCGATCCGTCGCAAGGCCCGGCTTTGGAGGACGTGGTGGTGGCCTTGCGCGAGCGCTCGCGTACGCTGGTTGAAATGGCGCAGCAGGCGGCGTGTTATTTCCGTGATGAATTGAGCTATGACGAGGATGCGGCAGCCAAGCATCTGAATGCCGAGGCGGAGCCGGTGTTGCGTGCGGTGGTCGAGGCTTTGCAGGATGTGAGTGATTGGCGTGCCGCCGAGCTGGAGCCAGTCATCAAAAACACGGTGAAGGCGCTGGGGATCAAGTTCCCATTGCTGGCGCAGCCCATGCGCGTGGCGCTGACTGGCTCAACCGCCTCGCCGTCGATTGACGCAACGCTGGCACTGGTCGGGCGTGAGCGCAGCCTGGTGCGGTTGCAAAAGGCGCTGACTTTCATCGAATCGTCAAAATCGGCTTGACGCTATCCGGGGCGGTGCGTAAGATGCGCGCTCCCGCTGTGGGGCTATAGCTCAGCTGGGAGAGCGCTTGCATGGCATGCAAGAG
>DYLI01000068.1:0-5917 GCA_020722165.1 Halothiobacillus neapolitanus
GGCGCGGAGGCTTCGGGCTGGTTGGTTCCGTCCAGTGACCCGTTTATGGAGGGCAAGTCATTCCGTTTTGAAGTGTTCCCGAATGAAATCCGCCCCTATGACCGTATGGATGTGAACTACTGGTTGCGCTATGACGGCACTGTTCGCCAAATCTTTGTAACCCAAACTTTAAGCCGCTAAGGAGATAACCCATGAGTAATCTAGTCAACCTGTTGCGCCAAGCGGTGCAACCGATGGAAACCAATGAGGCGGTACTGGATGCCGTCTCGACAGAAAAAACTAAAGCCGGTGCAAAAGGCCGCGCTGAAACCTATCTTGACCAAAACCTCCAGCTTGAAACCATGTCCATCCTCAAGGACTGGGCAGAGATGGATGAAGGCGATCTTGACGAGAATGAAACCTTCGGCGAGCGCCTGCATAACCTGCTGGTGGCGATGGCGGATGAAGACGGCGACGAGGTGATTACCAAGGACGAAGAAATCACGATCAACTATGCCAAGGATGTAATCAGCAACTACCTTGAGCAAATCGGTGTAGATGCCGAGGACATTAGCGCCTTGCTGGATGACCAGGATGAAGATGCCGCCGAGCGCGTGCGCGAAGCGGTAAGCGACGATGACACCGAGCTGGATGCGATGGTCTTTGGTGACGAAGACGGTGATGAGGTGATGGATGCGGCTGTTCCCGTAAAACACGAACTTCGTCAAGGCAAGCACGGCAGCGCGCGCGGTGGTGTGCGCAAGGCTTTTGTGAGTTTCCATCATGGTGTTCGCATCAAAAAATGGAAAAGAATTGCAGGCCGCGCAAAGGCTCCGACCCAAGCCCAGAAGACGCAACGTGAGAAAGCATTGATTGAGGCCAAAAAGCCTAATGCCATTCGCCGCTGGAAGCAGTCGATGCGGAACCGTCGTAAGGCGGGCGTGAAGCCGCATACCCCAGCCTAAGACCACGCAACCCACCAAGGCCACGGCACGCCCAGCGCATTCCGTGGCCTTTTTTATGAGAATTTCTGCATGAGTGCCAAGCAATCGGTATGGGATGGCTTGAACCCGCACTTAATCGCCCGTTTTTGGGCGGTGAAGTACGACGGCAGCGCCACGGGTGACGGCGGCACGGTGCGCGCGCCGCTCTCCGAGGCGCAGCTTGACGTGACGCTGAACTGGCAAAGTCCGTTCGAGAATATGACGCTGGACGCTAAAGCCCCGGCGATTACCGCCATGTTTCAAAACGGCATGGCGGATTCGGCACTAAACTCAATGCGCAAGGTGTTTGGTGATAGTGAAGGCATGGTTTCTCAGTTTGAAGGCTTGACGGGCATCACCAAGCTCAACTCCACGCAGATTTTCTACGGTATGCCGCCCATCAAGATTCAATGCACGGCGATTTTTCGCGCATGGGCAGATGCCATGTGGGAGGTTGAAGAGCCCTTTAATCAACTGATGGAATGGGCGTTACCCAAGGCGCTTGCTGACAACTTCGCGTCTCCAGCCGAAGGCGCGAACATACTCCTCCCGTCAAAAGCCCCAACCCCTATCGCCATGCTCTATAAAGGCCGCACATTCAAGCCCTTGGTGATCGAGCAAATCAGCCAGCCTTTGGCCTCACCCATCGACAAGGACGGCAAGTTTATGCAGCTCATTGTTCCCATGACCCTATGCAGCCTGACCGCCATTGACCGAGAGGATTGGCGCGGTTATCAGTCCATTTAAGGAGTTTGCCATGATCTATTTCCCCCCGCTGCAAATGCGCCGCTTTACGGCCAAGATTCGTGAACTCAGCCTTGCGCAGTCCTTGGCGATTGCGGCCATTCCATTGCACCTTGATGAAATGGCAACCACCGAGTTCTTGCGTGCCTGCGTGGAGGATGCGCCACTTGACCCGGCCTTGTGGACAGTGCAAGAGCGCATTATGGGTGTGGCGCATTACCTCTCTTCGACCTCCGAAGGCGAGCCGGATTTTAGCGTGGGCGCGGGCTGGAAGTTTTCCGATTACTTCATGCCGGAAGCCAACGCACGCAAAGAGGCCAGCGAGCCGTTTGACCATGCCGGGGATACATGGCGTGCTGTTCCCGTGCTTGGACGTTATGCGCAGAGCATTGAGCGCTTGCACGGCGAATTGGAAGGCATTCAAGGCAAGGCACATTGGATTATTGGCATGATGGCGGCGGGATTGGAGCGTCGCAATGATGACAAGCCCGGTGACGATGCCGCCGATGATGCGGTGGATGCGTGGCTGCTGGCACGGATGCGCGTGTTTCTTGACTACCCGGAAAGTGATTTTATCGCCCTGATGCAAGGCCATGCCAAGGCCAGTGCCGAGATTGCGCATCTGTTCCGCCTGCGCACGGACGATAGCGGGATTATTGTCATGCCAAGCACGGAGGGCGCGGGTATTCCACCCGCCCGATTTCCGGTTTTCACCGCCCTCAGTGACTTTGCGCAGGCAGTGGCGGGAAAACCTGCATGAGCTGGCAGCCAGCCTTGCCTTATATTTCAACGCAAGCCCCAAGGATGCCTTGCAAATGACACAGAGCGATGCGCACGCATTTTTTGATAGCAAAACATTTACCAAGTGGCGCGAAAATCAGGAAGCCCGCAGCAAAATCGACGTGGCGGTGATTGACCGCTTGAACGGCGTAATGCGCGGCCTGAATATCGTCGCCAAGACCATAGCGAGAACACGATGACGACCCCATCAAGTAATCATGATGTGACGATTGCGCTGCATAGCGACCGCCTTGCGCGCTTTGAAAAATCGCTTGAGCGTTATGACCATGCGCTCGAAGGCATTGCAAAAAGTCTTGAAGCACTGACCAAGCTGGAGATGCAGCACTCGGAAACCCGTCAGCGTTGTGATCGGCTGGAGCGCATTATTGAATCTCAGGATAGTCGCATCGAAGCGATTGAGGACATTGAAAAAAGCCGCGCCGGAATCATGAAAGCCATTGGCTTTATCTGGGGCGCAATCGGTGGTTTGGCAATGGTTGAACTGTGGCGTTTTATTGGAGGAACTCCGTGATGAAGATGGTATTTGAAACGATTGAAGACTTGGTTGATGTGTCTTTTGCAGCGGGCAAAATGACGGCGGAAAACAATGCTGATGTGCAAAAGTTTCTCGCACTTGATAGCTTGCAGCAACGTGAGTTGATCGGCGCATTGTGCGTTCTTGCGGACAATGTGGTGCTGGATGTGGATAATGACTACGACATCGACGATGGATATACGGATGACTGCTGCGCCTGTATGTATGCCGATGAAGACTATGAGGCCGATGCAGAGGACGTTGCGGATGTTGCGGACGTAGCGACACAAACCGAGGGAACATCAGCATGAAACGTGACGCAATGCGCATTACGGTAATGACCGCTCTAGCAGCGGTGTTGTTGCTATGGCTGGGCAATGGCTTGAATGATTCAAGCTGGCGCGTGGTGGCCTTCTCCGCAGGCGCGGTGCTTTTGGTCGCAGGCCTGAGCCACATTACCCGCCGGGTGCTGTTTCACCGCCTGGACATTCAGGACTTGGCTATCAAGGCCGCCGAAACCCCCACAGGCGCGGCGATCAGCTTCGCCGCTGTGGTGTACTTTTTAACCGTGCTGGTGCAGTCCGGCGTGGCCTTGATGCGCTGATATGGACGGCTTGCCTCCCAATGCCGTGACCTATCTGCCCGTGCTGCAGGCCGAGATACGCACGCACTGGCCGCAAACACCCTTGCCCTCCACCCTTGCGGCGCAGGTGGAGCAGGAAACCTGCTACAACCTCAAACACCGCAAGTGCTGGAACCCCAAGGCCGAGCTGAAAACAGAGCGAGAATACGGCTTTGGCCTTGGGCAGCTCACCGTCACCAAGCGCTTTGATAATTTCAGCGAGGCCAAAAAGCTGCATTCCTCCCTTGCAAGCTGGCAATGGGAAGAGCGCTACGACCCGGCGCGTCAGTTGCGCACGATGGTACTGATGGACAAGGGCGCATGGTTGCGCCTGAGTTTTGTGGATGACGAGATTGAACGCCTCGCCATGACCTTTAGCGCCTACAACGGCGGGCTTGGCGGCGTGCTGCAAGACCGCGAGCTATGCGCATCTACGCAGGGCTGTAACCCCAATCTGTGGTTCGGCAATGTGGCGGAGTACAGCTTCAAAAAGAAGACCAAGACCAGCGGCTACGGAAAATCTTTTTTCGACATCAACCGTGAGTATGTGGTGAACGTGCTCACCAAGCGGCGCGAAAAGTACGCGGCTTATTTTGGGGATTGATGACAGGAAAACCCAAGCCAATCCGCCATTTTTCACTTGCCACAATGCCCTCGTCAGATTACACATCACGAGGGTATTTTTATGGCCGTTTCTACCGGCAGTTACATGAAGGGTTTCCAGGAAACCACCCGCACCCTTGGACACAAGGCAACAGCGGACGAGTTCACAATGGAGATCAAGGGTTTTGAGCACACATACCTGTTGGTCAAAACCCAATTTTGGCCTGAGCTTTCGGTTGGTGAAACCATCGAAATCCCGACTGTTCTAGGCTCCAAGATGGTGCAGCCCGCGCAAGTCAATTTTACCTTCCAGAAATCCATTGCCCTGCAAGAAACCAATGCTGGGGTCATCAGCAAGATGCTGGTTGAGTTGCTGTGCAATGGCGGCACGTTCGATGCCAAGGTGTATCACGGCACGCCGCAGAACTTCGTGGAAGCGCGTGAAATCATCGAGTGTCACTTGGTGCTGGAAATGCCGGAAACCGACTTTGAAAACCGCACCCAGCCCTTGCTGTTTACCGGGCAGATTGCAGGCCACTACTACGGCGAAACCATTACGGGCAACGTGCCTCATCTGTATGGTCGTGATGGCCAGGCAGGTAGCTGCTGATGCTTGAGCCGCTAGCCCGCTATGTCGAGCGCTTTCTTTTGGAGCGCCCGGATAACGTCATTCTTGAGCCTGAGCAAATTGAAGCGCAGGCGGTGAATGCCGCGATATTTTTAGCGGGCTATGCGGACTTGCGTGAATACCTTGAACGCCTTGCGCTTGACCCTTTGGCAGCGCGTGCGGCCATTACCGGGAACACCCCGGTGTCTTATTCCGAGTGGGCGTTAATTCGTCCGCTCTTTTTGTTGTACGTCGAGCGCGAAACGGCGTTTTACATCGAATCGACACGCGGGTTTGGTGTTGACGTGTTTGGGCGTTCGACCTCCGAAGTGGCGAGTGAAATCACCGCTCTGGAGGCCGAATTACCACGTCGTGCGTTTTCGCAACCTGTTTTTACTGTATGAGGACGCGCCATGCTTGAGCCAGAAGATAACCTGCTGTTCGCCATTATGGCCGGGCTGTTTTTATTCAGCATGGCGGCCTTGCTGGGCGGGCTGTATTTGGGGTTTGCATGATGAACGACACACTACGCCTCGCACTATGGGCGCTGCTGTTCGGTGCGGTGGTCTTTGCTGGCTATCGCCTTGGCGTGTCGGGTTGCGAGGCTGATAAGCTCGAATCCACGCGCCGCGCCATTGAGCAGGCCAATGAGCAGGCCGCGCAGGATGCTGAATTAAACACCCAAGCCAGTGCCAAGGCTGCTGCGCTTGAGCAAAAGACCCGTATCGTGATTAAAGAGAGTGTGCGCTATGTTGCATCTAAGCCTAGCCCTGTTGCTTGTAACCTCGATGCTTGCCGGATGTGCCTCGATGCCGCCGTCTCCCGTGGCGACGATGGCAAGGACTGCCCCTGCCGACCTGATGTTGCCTTGCCTACCGCCGGAAGCCTCGGCAAGCCCTAGCGCGGATGATTATTTTAACGCCTGCATGGAAAGCAAGGCGCGGTTGAATACTTGCAAGCAGCGGCATGAAGCCTTGGTTGAGTGGGTAAAAAAAGGCGCAATCAAATGATAGAAGCGAAAAGCGATTTTTATAAAGTCACAAGCACGTCAGGCATTGATGCGC
>DYLI01000068.1:6017-8792 GCA_020722165.1 Halothiobacillus neapolitanus
ATTGATGCGCCCGACGGCGTTGTTACGTCTGCCATTGCGAACACCTACCACGGCAGCGCCACGGCATTCCGCGCCGTGTGTGTGTTGGGTACATTAAAGGTTGCCTTTGTTATGGGGTCATCGCGTTGATGGAAGTGTTTCCGTGATTCTCAAGCTCTGCAACGGTACGCAAATCAGGGGCGACATGATTAAGGTTGCCACGCTGCGCTCTGACCTTGCGCCGGTTCCTGAAACGCTGGAAGCCGAAATTCGCATTGACGATGAGCTGAAACCGCATCTTGTCCAAGGCGGCAAAATCAAGGTGTCCGGCAGCGAGACCCCACACCGCATTATTAAGGTTGAAGACATTACACAACGGGCGAGCCAATCGCATCGTCACTATGGCTTGGTGCGCATTACCACGCTGATTGATAACGTTCACGCGCTGGCGTTTTTGCGCAAGCCGGGGGCTTCGGTCATCATGGAATGCGTGTCCCTGACATGCTGCTACAAAGCGTGCGGGGCGACCATTGGCGCGATCAAAAACGCCCCTCCCGTGCCGCGTTTCACCTGCATGGTGGGCGACACCCCGACCTTTCACATTGCGCGCATCCTGCAAGAAAACGGCGGATCAATTCGGGCGCGTTGTGGTTCGCTGGAGTTCATGCGCTTTAAGGATATGGGCTGCCAGAAAGAGCGGGTGACGATTTCGGACGCGATTGAAGACAAAATGTCATCGGGCTTTCTTGAGCGTCACGAGGTTCCGTGGTTTTTTTCGATGAAGGAAAACGCAGGGCATGAGATGGGCAAGACCTGCAAGGCGCGTTCGGTACGCTTTGCCCCCATTCGTAAGGCGTGTACGCTGAACAACATGAGCACCACGCTGGTCTTGGAAAAGGCGGTGCGCATCGACCACAACGAGCAGATTTATGCCGGGGATGCGGTCAAGCTCCCCGATGGGCGCAAGCTGGTGGTGATGACGGCGGCGCATACCTTCAACAGCGGCACGGACGGCTCGCACAACAACCAGTACACGCGCCTTTGGCTGGGTGCGCTGGCATGAGGATGCACGATGCTTGATTACGGCTACATGGGCGGCTACTTCCCGGCCACGGTCAAAAGCTATGACCAATCGCGGCGCACATGCCGCGTGGAGATTAAGGGCATTACCGACGGCGCAGAGGTCTTGCCAGAGGCTGAAATCATCTACCCCATAGGCGATAAATCCCGTGAAGGCGGCGATCAAAACCATGTGCATGATGGCGTGACCTTCTTCCCGACCGAGATTGAAATCTGCCCTTCGGATACGGTGTGGGTGACGTTTATCGGCGGCGATGCGCGCTATCCGCTGATTGTGGGCTACCGCAACCCGCGTTCTGGGAATCATGCCGACTGGCGGCGCTGGCATCACAAGAACATCGAAATTATTGCAGATGATGAATTGCGCCTTGTCTGTGGCGTGCCGGATGGCAAGGAGACCAGCACCATCATCATGACCCCCACAACCATCTACCTTGACGCAAAAGCGATTATCCGCAACGCACCGCACCCACGCCCGTTTTTGCCGAAGATTTACAGATGGTGGCACGAACTGAATGATTCCGTGGCCGAGTGGGCGGGGGATATTTTCCGTAAGAAGGGCTGCACCAAACAATGCCAGAAGGGCAAGGGGTAAAACGACATGGCTGAACATCTACCGCTTATTTTCCAAGACCCCGCGCCGGATGCGGTCAACAAGCCTGCCAATACCGACCATCAAGACACCATCGACATCAAGGCCGATGATTATTACAAGCTGGAAGCCGGCAAGAACGTGTTGATTCAGGCCGGGGATGAAAACATCCTTGTCATTGCCGGGGTGGACAAGCCTGTTTTATCCGGCGATCAGGAGCACGTCATCATGCTGGCGGCAGGCTACGGCGACCCGGACGATAACGGGCTGGATATTGATCTGCCCGCTGTGCCGCGTTGTGGGATTGCGATTGTGGCGGCGAGTACGGTCATTATCAAAGCGCCGCTTATCAAGATTGACGGAAACCTTCATGTCACGGGCGATGTGTTGTGTGACAAGGTGGTGACGGATTCAACCGGTGTTGGTGTATCGGCTTAAACGTGCTGCTAAGGAAAAGCACCCACTTTTAACGGCATGGCAGAGGGCAAAATTAGGGTATTCATTATGCCAACAAGAGCGCCTTCCATGCCTAAAGTCATCAAGCCCTTCGATTACAAAAACCTGACCGGAAAAGACCCTGCCAGCACCACGCTGGTTAAAGCGTTTGTGCAACACAAAGCCGATGTTGCCTCCATTGAAAGCGAGGGCAAGATAAAGCGCACGTCCGGCGTGGCCTACAAAGAGTTGGCCTTGGCGATGGCCGATAGCCAGCAGGTTATCTTGCGCATCAAAGACACCGGGGATGTGTTTCAGGTGCTGGTGAACAACAAGGTCGTGCCGATCAAGAATCAGGACAATATCTCCAAGGCGGTGATTGAAATCGTTGACCGACTGGATGCCGGGCGCGCCGCCTTCCAAAAAGCATTACTGCGCAAGAAGATTGAAGCGCCCGTGCCCAAGGGTATCAAGACGGCAGCGGCGAATATGATTCCGGCTTTGCAAGAGCGCATTCCGGCATTGAAGGCCGAGATTGAAGCGGTGCGTTCTGAACGCTTGGCGATTGAGGCGGAGATTGCGAAGGCGGGGGAGAATCAAAACCCAATCAAGAACGAAAACGCTGATGTAGCGCCGTTTGTGGCTGAAAATGTAGCAAACGAAACGGGGGAATCAAATAAAAAAGCCAA
>DYLI01000245.1 GCA_020722165.1 Halothiobacillus neapolitanus
GCAAGGCCAGGCGCAGCCAAAGCGGCGGCAATCACGGTGAGAAGAAGAGTTTTTTTCATGAAAACACCTTGGAATGTTGTGGAGATTTTGCGCAGCGTTGGTCTTTAAAGACGTCTGGAGGGGCGCTAATCGCCCCCTATTGATGAATAGCATCAAGCCAGAAATAATTTACCAAAAACAGTGCAGCGTTTTTGAAATAAATTGTTTTTTAAAACATTTAATTGCTCAAAATCAACACTAATAAAATAGCGCAAGCTATTTTGTGAAACAGTTCACTATTCATAACAGGGGTGCTGTACTTTTTCCCTGTTACGTTTTTTCTGCGCGACTTCCACCCCCAGCGCAAACACCGATGGCGAGCGCCCATGCGCAATACGCGGGCTATCCGGGGTGTGCAGATCCAGCGCCTGACCGATCAGCGACCTTGGCCGGTACGCCACACCTTGCCAAGGGCCAGCGAGGTCGGAGCGCGCGTCTTGCTGCGTGATCAAGATTTCTCGTATATCCTATACTGCGTATTACTTTGTAGTCGCTTTGGAGACCGAGCCATGTCCGCGCCACAGTCGACCCAACCCACACCGATCCGACTGGACCCCGCGCTGCGCGAGCGCATCGCACACCTGGCAGAGGCCAGGCGGCGCAGCGCGCACTGGATCATGCGCGAAGCGATCGAGGAATACGTCGCGCGCGAAGAAAAGCGCGAGGCTGTGCGCCAGGATGCCCTCAAGGCCTGGGAGGAGTACCAAGCCACGGGGCTGCATGCCACACTCGATGAGGTCTCTGCCTGGCTTCTGAGCTGGGGCAAAGACACCGAACTGGCACCCCCCGCATGTCATCGGTGAGGTTTGCCCCCGCAGCGCTGCGCGATCTGCGTCGGCTGCAGGACTTCCTGGGCAGCAAGGACATGGGGGCCGCACAGCGCGCTGGCCAGGTCATCGAAAAGGGATTGCGGGTTCTGGCCGAACATCCCCAAATCGGCCGCCCGGTCGAGGACATGGATGAATCGTTTCGGGCCTGGCCCATCCCCTTCGGCGACAGCGGCTACCTGGCCCTGTATCGCGTCGATACGGACGCGGTGACGATCTTGGCCATCCGGCACCAAAAGGAATCGGGCTGGACATAACCGACCTGACGCCCCCCCATCTAAGATTCCCGCCTTAGTTGGCTTGCAGTTGGCCATCCCGCCATAGTGCATAGACCGTTCCGCAATACCTACGCAAATCTAGTCATTACTGACCATGCGCTCACCCTGTTAGAAATCCAGGTCAATTGTCTTCGGCCCCGGCCTTAATCCGTCGGCAACTGCCGCGATTGCAGCAGCAGCCGGAACGCCGCCGCGGCGAA
>DYLI01000069.1 GCA_020722165.1 Halothiobacillus neapolitanus
GATACGATTTCCACCAATAAACACGGTTTGCGACGGTAATAGGCTGATTCGCGATCCTCTGGGTCGCAACTTAGAAGCAGGTCTGGGTAGTAAAAAAAGCTGTCTTTTTTATCTTCAATGCGCACTTTCATATCGGCCATGAACAGTTGGCAGCGTTTATGGCGTGAATACGGATACATCTGCGCAAACAAGGCGCCTGCCAATAATCCATGCCGGTCGCTCGCCCCCGCCATGGCATAGGCTTCGCCCGCGCCGTATTCATGGCGAATCTCGCCATCCTGCTCACCTGCAAGATAATCCTCAACAGAAAGATACGGTTTTAATGCCAATGCTGGATCCTTGTCGCCTTTCCTTGAAAAAATGTGGAAGTCAGTTTATTTCGCCTCAAGCAAACGATCCAGCCACAGTTTTAAACGACAGGCGGTTTGAAATCCCGTAACAAAAACCCCGGAAAATGCGCAGAGCAGGCCATGACGTGGGTGATGGCTTCGTGGTCGTAATGATCGCCAGACTGATAATGCTCAAAGAAGCTGTGCAGCCGCTGCACCCGTTGCGGCATGGCATGCACGGCTTGCAGGCCGATCGACACGCCGTAATTCGTGAACGCAAACTTGACCTGCGGATACCCCGGTTCACGACAGAAATAGCCTTGGTCAACCCACATGTGGTCGAGCATTTCCAAGCAACGTTCTCGCTGGCTGACCGCCCATGCTTCTTGCGGAAAAAAGTGGGACATCCAGAGCATCATGCCCAAGCCCAAATCCTGACTAATCACCAAGCTGGGTTCCATGCGCTCGATCAGCCGACGCATATCTTCAATTTCACGCGCCAAACCCTGCTCATCCAGCAGCCGATAGGCCAGATAGCCATCAAACGGATCAAGCGCACCGAAACCATATCCCGGATAGGGTTGCTTGAGGTCTTCGCTCATCTTCCAGAAAACACCCCGATTGGGCACGACAAAGGCAGCATGAATCTGCTGCACAAGATCAATACCTTGCTGGCGATACTTTGGGATATATCGGCCGAGTATAGCCAGGGCAAATAGCCACATGGCGAGATAATGAAAATATTGCCTGTCTCGATCTGCGGCTTCACCAATGCGAATCCCGCGCGCTCGACCCAAGACCCGATTAACCTCACTCACCAGCCATTCCGCTTCATTCAGATAGCGCTGTTCGCCGGTTTCGGCATGTAGCGATACCAAAAGCACGACGCCAAACGCGTCCGTCCAGAGGTAACGCAAACCATTTGGCCATATCTGTTGCTCACGCATCCAGGCTAATTTATCGAGCACATAACTTATGTTCACCATCTTTCCCTCCTTATGAATTTAGAGGCCAAACGGATAAGTATCGGGTAATCCCTCAAGCGCCTGGGTTTTTAACGGTGTCACGGCGGTTGTTTGGTCAAACCAGACGTATTCATCAAACTGTTTTGGCAGTATCGACTGAAAATAATGACTTTGTCGTTCGCTCTCGGGGCGGTAAATCACGCCGATGGCTCGTTCCAATCGCGGTTTTTGCAATTTTGCAATCAAGGACGGTCTGGGTGAATCGCGCAGGGGCAGCAAAAACCGGGCGACACCTGATTCATGACAAAGTAGCTCATAGCTATCCTTAAGCGACGGGCGCACCGACTTCACTTCCATGGGCGCATCCCAGTTGGATGCCGCCGCGACCGTACCCGTGTGGGTGCCAAAACCAACGATATAAGCCGCGTCGCCGAATTTCTCACGGCAGAGTTGACCGATATTGAATTCTCCGCGCATGGACATTTCGGTGGCTTTGGCATTCCCCACGTGCGAGTTATGCGCCCAAACAATGGCTTTACTGTTGGCGCCGTGATGCTGCAACAGGCTTTCCAATGTCTCGAACATATGGCTATCGCGCAGATTCCACGAGCTGCGTGAACCGTAATACATGATTCGATAATAATGTTCGGCGTTGGCGACCAGCTTGGCATTCTGCACAACATCCAGAAAGCGCTCACCATCGTGCGCCGCATAAGCCTGCCGTTTGCTTAGCAAGTCCTTAAGCATGGCAACCACCTCCTGCTCGCAGGTGCGGTAGCGCTCGGTCAGCGCCGCATGACCATAGGCCGCCGGGTCTGATTGCCAGGGGGTCAGGCAACCATAACGTATGCGAGCCGTCTCGGCGGTCGCCGGATCAACTTTTTCAAGATAAGCCAAAATCGAGCGAATCGAGGTGTAAAGGCTGTACATATCCAAGCCATAAAAAGCGACGCGCTGGCTTGGATCAAGATGCGTATTGTGTGTGCGCAACCATTCGGTAAAGGTGCGAACCTCTTCATTTCGCCACATCCAGGTGGGAAAGCGGGCAAAGGCCGTCCATTCCGACGGAGGATATTCTGCATGTCTGACATAGTGGTCGATGCGGGCTGCATCCGGCCAGTCGCCTTCAATGGAAACAAATGAAAAGCCTTTTTGCTCAATCAAGGCCTGGGTAATGCGGGCACGTAATTGATAGAACTCCGAGGTGCCATGCGATGCCTCGCCCAGCAACACAACCCGCGCATCACCAATGCGCTCCAACAGCGGGGCAAGATCAATGGAATCAATGGATGAGAAGGGCTCACAAGCTTCGCCAATCGCAGCGGCCAAACGCTCCTCATCAGGTTGCAGGATTGGAGTCGGCTTGCGAACCCCAGCTTCAGGCTTTCCCGGTTGCCAGCCCTCCTCACCGAGTAGCGGCACAAAGCGCACATCAGCCAGTTCTTCGGTTTGGTATTGATGCTCGGAAATACGCACGATGCGAATCAGCTCTTGCGAGTATTGATCGAAGCCGACGGGAATCACCAAACAGCCGCCAATTTTAAGTTGACTCTTGAGTGACTCCGGCACCTTGGGGCCGCCCGCCGCAACGACGATGGCATCGTAAGGCGCATGTTCTGGCCAGCCGAGCGTCCCGTCGCCCACCAGTATCTCTACATTGTTAATTCCCTCAGCGGCCAAGGTTTTCTTGGCTTGCTGAGCAAGTTCATCCACTCGTTCAACGCTGAACACCTGTGCGTCAATATGCGACAAAACCGCAGCGGCATAACCTGATCCGGTGCCAATTTCGAGGACAGTCTCCCCACCCTTTAGATTCAGTGCCTCGACCATCATGGCGACAATATACGGTTGCGAAATGGTTTGCCCTGCCGCAATCGGCAACGGCGCATCCTCGTAGGCAAACTCGCGTAACTCTGCAGGTAGGAAAGCCTCCCGATGCACGAGATCCAAAGCTTTAAGCACCAAGGGAGACGACACGCCACGCGCTTTGATTTGATGTTCAATCATCCAGCGGCGTTGTTGGGCAAAATCAATCGCACTCATTTCACGCACCTCACACATTGATAAATCTATCAAAAGAGCTGAAATACACACTAAACTCGTGGTCATTCACCAAACCAGAGTGTTAGCCACTTATGTCAGTTATGCAAGGGCATAAATCAATGCGGGATACGCTAAAAAATATTTAGTAGCCCATACTTCACCGCGCAAAACGCGGGCAAGGGCAAGCTCGCGCCAATCCTCCCGAAAAAAAACAGAGCCGGTCATTGCGTCATCAATAACTTCCGTGAATTTTTGGCTGACCTTATTTGCCCTCCATTAACCGATCAAGCCGCAGCCTTTGCCGTTCATCAAATAACCGCCGTGTGCCGAGTTCAATCGCCAGCATGGTGCCGAATCCGGTGGCGCTGGTAATCAAAAACATAATCAAAATCTGGTACTTCACCGCTTCAATCGGCGCGGTTCCGGCCAAAATCTGCCCGGTCATCATGCCCGGCAAACTCACCAAGCCCGCCACGGTGAGCATATTGATGGTCGGCACCATGGCGGTGTGCAGGCTGTCCTGACGCAGCTTGCGCGAGGCTTGACGCATGTCGTAACCAAGCAACAACTGCGCTTCGATTTCGCGCCGACTGGACGCCGCGCCCATGGTCAGACGGTTAAAGCCCAGACCAATGCCAGTCATGGTATTGCCCAAAATCATGCCCAGCAGCGGAATGGCGTATTGCGGCGTGTACCACGGCTGCACGCCGATCAGCGCCACCAAGGTCAACACGGTCAGGGTAAACGCGGGCAGTGCCATGGCCAGCAAACCAATGCCATAGCCCCAGCCGCCACGCAGTCGGCGCTTTTGCCGCGCCACGACTTCCCAACCGGCGATGGCGAGCATGACCAGCCCCATCAAAGCGACCAGCCACGGGTTGTTGAGGCGAAATAGCGTTTCCAACACCACGCCAATCAGCAGCAGTTGCAGTGTCATGCGCAACGACGAGACAAACAAAGAGCGCGTCAACCCCAGTCCGCTCAGGGCGATTAGGCCGCCCAACAGCACGACCAGCAGCGCCGCCAAACCAAGGTCAAACGCCGTCAAATGAATAAAATTCACACCAAAACCTCCGACTCTCGCAAGGGCATATCCATACTGCGGTCGGCAATGCGCGCACGTTGCAATGGGTCATGACTCACCCATACTGCCGCCGCCTGCGTCTCGCGTACATACGCGCACACCACCTGCTCCATTTTCAGGGTACTTTCCGGGTCAAGGTTGGCGCTGGGCTCGTCCAGTAAAATCACTTGCGGACGCTGTACCAACAGACGCAACAAACCCAAACGCTGGCGCTCGCCGCTGGAAATGCCATCCACCTCGCGCGTCAAAATCGCTTCATCCAAGCCAAGGCTTGCAAGCTCATCCGCGCTGGGCGGTGTTGCAAAATGCTCCCCAACCCGCGTCGCCCACCACCCCGATTCCGCGGGCAAGTAAGCCACCTTGCGCCGCCACGAAGGCGCCGCCATCTGTTGTTGCTCGACACCGTGCAAAAACACCGCACCCTGATGCAGTTCAAGATCAACGACAGCGCGCAAAAACTGCGATTTACCACTGCCGGAAACCCCGAAAAGGCACACCACTTCGCCCGCCGCAAGCTGAAGGCTGATCGGCGCAAAATAGGCTCCCGATAAAGCGTGTACATCAAGTACCACCGATGGCTGAATCAAACTCAAGCGAAGCTCCTTGTTTTAGCCTTTTCATATAGGGTTCAAATGAACTCATAGAATGAATCTATCAACTTCATGACAAATTACAATTTCATCTTGTCATACTATTTTTTTATAGTGCATCCCACGCACCACGCCGTGGTGTGTTTTGTCCTTCTACTTGATTTAAGAACTGAGGAAGACCCCCATGTCTGAAATGATTGTATCCCTGCCCCGTTTGAACGAGCGTGCGCCTGAGTTCGACGCACCCACCACCTACGGCCGCAAGACCCTGAAAGACTACGAAGGCCAATGGCTGGTGCTGTTTTCACACCCCGCCGACTTCACCCCCGTATGCACCACCGAGTTCACCGCTTTTGCCAAGGCCCACCCGGACTTCAAAGCGATTAACTGCGAACTGCTCGGCCTATCCATCGACAGCCACTACTCGCACATTGCTTGGGATCGCAACATCGAAGAGAAATTCGGCGTGAAGATCACCTTCCCGATCATTGCCGACCTCTCCATGAACGTTGCCAAATCCTTCGGCATGGTGCATCCGGGCGCATCCGACACGCAAGCCGTGCGCGCTACGTTTGTCATCGACCCACAAGGCATCTTGCGTGCCATGCTCTACTACCCGATGAGCAATGGCCGTTCGATTCCGGAAATCCTGCGCTTGGTCAAGGCACTGCAAACCTCTACCGAGCACGGCGTGGCCACTCCAGAAGGCTGGCAGCCAGGCGACAAGGTCATCGTGCCACCACCTGCCACTGCCGAAGAAGCCGAGCGTCGCTTCAACAGCGGCGAGTACGAGTGCGTAGACTGGTACTTCTGCAAGAAATCCATCTAATCCGTTTTTCAAAAACGTAAGCGGGTTCTCAAGCTGAATCGTCCAACCCCGGCAACTGTCGGGGTTTTTTCTATCCGCGAATCCCGCAATTCACGTATTCTTGTAATACCACATCAATCATTCTTATGGAGCTTGCCTCATGGCACCCTGGTCATTACGTCACCTCAGCATCATGGCACTGGTCGAAGCCGGTTCGCTGATTGCCCTGTTCCTCATCGCCATGCCACTCAAATACATGGCCGACTTGCCCATCGCGGTCAAAATCGTCGGGCCGATTCATGGCGCGCTTTTTATATGGACTTTGGGCATGTTGTTGTTCGTACTCGCCAAACGTGAATTACCTCCACTCAAAGGGCTCTTGTTTTTTATCGCCATGCTTGTTCCCTTTGCCGGCATTTGGTCACACAGCATGATCGACAAGCGCATTGCTGAATACAAATAACGACTCTCAAACCGCTCGGAGTAACTGCCAATTCATGCGCACTCAACTCCGAACGACACACTGGCGATTCCCCAGCAAAATTTAAGGTCATGCGCGCTTGTAAATGTCACAGTTATTGCGTAGGTTTTATATGCGCATAATCGCAGCCTATGTTCACACTCACTCGGAGCTCACCATGTTCAAGACGACCCTACTCGCCGCCGCCCTTGCTCTCACCAGCATCAACGCTTTCGCCGAAACTGCTCCCGCTGCTCCCGCTGTAGCCCCTACTGCTGCACCGCTGACCTTGGGCGAACAATTCATCGTGCGCGCCTATGCCGGCCAACTTGAAGGCATGGCCATCAACGACGTACTCAAGGCCAAGACCTTGGGTATCGCCGTCAACAACAGCACCATCTGCGTTTCTTTGGCCGGTGCCATGGCCGGCGAATTTGTTGGCCACAACAAAGCCGAAGGTTTGGAAGCAGGCAAAAAAGGCGAAACGCCCGTGCGTCGTTTAGATGTCGTGGCTTATACCCCCAACCTTGACATCGCAAAAGTAGCCAATTCACTGACCAACAAAGATGCCATCGCTTTGGTCTTCGGCGGCCAGGTTTCTGATGCCGACAACGCCGCCTCCGTAAAAGCGACTTTGGCTGAACTTGCCAAGGCCGAGTACAAAGGCGACATCTTTTTGCACCTGACCGTTGCCGCCAAAAAATGGCTTGAAGAAGCTGCTATGGGTGATGCAGCCATTGCCGCTTACCTTGCCAAGAAAGACAACGTCTATGCCCTTGGTGTGAACGTTGAAAAGGGCATGGGTATGGTCACCCAAATGAGCTACAAAGACGGCAAGCAAGCTGTCGTTAAAGCCGTATTTGAAACCCAATTGAACGATGGCTTCCTTAACCTGTTCAAGCGTCGCCTGATTCCTGCGCAATAATTCAAGCTCTGCCGCATCTGATGCGGCATGTTGCAAAACAAAGCACCTGCAACGGTGCTTTTTTTATGCCCGCTCAAATGACGTATTCACATTCAGCGCGCCGCGCCCTACTATGCCCAGCACTCTTATTTTTGGCCTCCACCATGCAAACCCAAATTGCCGCCACCCATCTTGAACTGATTCAATGCGTACTCGCCGCCCAACGTGACTCAAGCAAAATCAATGCGCTAGCCACCCTGCTTGATGACATGCACGAACACGGCTGGCTAGGATTAACTCACACCTTAAGACAACGCTTTGATTTACCCACATCAATCGAGCATACCGCCGAGCTTGATGATGAAGACCGTGCCATTCTTGAATTACTCGAAGTCGCCGCAGCCCAACCCGACGACTTTGCCGCTTTAGCCGCACAAGCCACAACCACCCACACCCAACACGCCGCCCAAGCCCTCGCCGCCGTGGTCTACGCCGCCACCATTGGCGAACGCGAAGCCCTGGAAACCCTGGCCGAACTGCACCAAGCCGCCGACACCCCCACCGCACTTGCCACCAGCGCCGCATTAATCAGCATGATTGAGGGTGAGCGTAATGCTGAAGCCCTCAGCCAAGCCCTACCCGCAGAACAACGCGCTCTGATCGCCGCCGTCCTTTGCGAGCTAAACAAACTCGAAGCATGAAAAACTAGCGCCCCGCTGCATCCACCGGAACCCGCCACACCCAAGGCCACACATCCCGCACACAACGCACCTCGGGTGACTTATCTTCGCGTAAACGCACTTGCACCCGCCCGCAACTCGGCGTATCGAACACCTGCACTCCACGCGCCACATAACGCGCCACCACGTCCGGGCGCGGGTGCTTGAACGCATTGCGATAACCCGCCGAAACCACAGCAATTTTTGGATCAACAGCCGCCAGAAAGCGCACATCCGACGAGGTTTTACTGCCGTGATGTGGCACTTGCAAAACCTCGGCGCGAAGGTCTTCCCCCGAAGCCAAAAGCGCCATTTCAGCGCGATATTCTACATCCCCGCTCAACAACACCCGACCGCCCGGCGCATCAATGCGCAGCACACAGCTCCAGTCATTGTCCTTGGCACTGACGAAATCCACCCCCGGATGCAGCACCTTAAAACCCACCCCATCCCAGCCCCAATACAAGCCCTGACGACAGCTTTGCCCCAAAGTCTGCACCTCACCACCCGCCCAAACTTCATTGACCGCCACCCCAGCCGACACCGCCGCCAAACCGCCTGCATGATCCCGATCTGAGTTACTCAACATCAGCACATCCAGCCGCGTCACGCCCAAGCCGCGCAACAGCGGCAACACCACCTCGGCCCCCGCATCCCGCCCGGCAAAATTCACCGGCCCCGCGTCATACAGCATGGCGTGGCTCGCCGTGCGCACTAAAACCGCCTGCCCCTGCCCCACATCCAGCCAATCCAGCCACACTTCACCCGCTGCGGGCGTATCAAGGCGCGGAAAAATCAATGGCAAAAACAACACCATAGACAAAGCACGCAACG
>DYLI01000246.1 GCA_020722165.1 Halothiobacillus neapolitanus
AGTGTTATCATGCCGCGATTAAAACACAGACCAAGGAGTCACCGCATGGGCTTTCTCACCGGAAAACGCGCACTGATCGCAGGTATTGCCAACGAACGTTCCATTGCTTACGGCATTGCCAGCGCCATGCACCGCCAGGGTGCCGAGCTTGCATTCACCTATGTAAGTGACCGTTTCAAAGAGCGCGTGGAAAAGGTCGCCGCAGAATTTGGCTCCAGCATTGTCCTGCCGCTGGATGTCAGCAGCGACGAACAGCTTGATGCCCTGCCCGGCCTGCTCGGCCAGCATTGGGACGGATTGGATATTCTCGTTCACGCCGTAGCCTTTGCCGACAAAGACCAACTCAAGGGCGATTACGTGGACAACACCACCCGCGAAGGCTTCCGCGTCGCGCATGACGTCAGCGCCTGGAGCCTGACCGCCATGGCCAAAGTGCTGCGCCCGATGATGAAAGACCGCGAAGATGCCTCCATCCTGACCCTGTCCTACCTTGGCGCCGAACGTGCCATGCCCAACTACAATGTCATGGGCGTGGCCAAGGCCGCACTGGAAGCCAGCGTGCGCTACATGGCTGCCAGCATGGGTACTGACAATATCCGCGTAAACTCGATTTCCGCTGGGCCGATCAAGACTCTGGCCGCCTCCGGCATTGGCGAGTTCAAGATGTTCCTCGACTACGTGGAGAAAAACGCCCCGCTGCGCCGCAATGTGAGCATTGAAGATGTCGGCAATACCGCCGCCTTCCTAGGTTCGCCCTTGGCACGCGGCATTACCGGCGAGAATATCTATGTGGATTCGGGCTATTTCATTACTGGCATGGGGCGTTGCGACTGATATTTCCGTCTAGTCCGCGTTACACAACCCGTCAACTGGCGGGTTTTTTTGTGCTTGTTTACGGATGTTTACCAACCGAAGGTTTGATGGACACTTGCGCCAAAGGCGCGGCTTTGGCTTTGGATTTTGAGTCCCCTTTTGATGCCGCCGTGGACTGGCCTGTGTAAGCCGGGTAAAAGCGCCATGGATGGCGCTTTTAGTCTCTCCGCGACAGGAAGTCGCGTTGAGACGCCCCGGCTGGAGCAGGTTAGTCCACGGCTTGCCCGAAGGGCGGCATCAGTGGGGTGTGTTCTTTTGGTTACTTTTCTTGCACAAACAAGAAAAGTGACTCGCCCGTGACCACATTCATTTGCAACGAAGTAGCCACGTCAAGACGGGCGAAAAAGCCCACTGACCGTTCAAGGCCGGTGGCATTGTTTCGCCCGTTTCTACGGTGCGACTTCGCACAAAACATGATTGATACGGGCGAGTAACTTTCTTTGCTTGCACAAAGAAAGT
>DYLI01000247.1 GCA_020722165.1 Halothiobacillus neapolitanus
CAGCAGTGGCGCTCCGGAGGTGCCAGACCCGCGCAGCGAGGAATCTCTGCCGCGCAACGAACGACATCAACTGATCCTCAACACCTGGAAACAGCACCCGCTGTTGGGCCCAAGTCAGATCAAGAATCAACTACGCCGCTTGGGTTACAAGGTGTCGGTCAACACTGTGCGCAACATCATGGAAGAGCACGGTTACGTCACGCCTCGCATCAAACGCAAGGAGCACACCGGCAGCTACGAGGCGGTGCGGCCGCGCCAACTTTATCATCTCGACTTCTTCCATCTACATGTGCACAAGCAGAAGCAAGTGCTGCTCTTGATCGAGGATGATTTCTCGCGCTTTATCGCCGGCTCGACGCTGGTCGAAACCGAGAACGCCGACGCGGTGATCGAGGCGCTGGAGCAAGCGATCAGCCGGTATGGCAAGCCCGAAGCGGTCATGACCGATCGGGGCACGGCGTTTTACTCGTGGGCCGGCGTCACGCGCTTTGAAAATCTGTTGGTTGAGTATGGCATCGACTATCTGGTCGCGCGCGAGCCGCAAACCAATGGCAAAATCGAAGCGCTCAATGCCTCGGTACAACGCGAACTCGTTCGCAAAGTCGAATTCGTGGATCTCGCCGATGCCCGCCGTCAAATTGCCCAATGGGTTCACTATTACAACTTTGAGCGCACCCATCACGCGCTAGGCGGCATTTTGCTACCGGCGGATCGCTTCTTCGGCTGCGTCGAGGAGATGCTAGCGCGCATCCACGCCGGCCAAGGTGGCTCGCCACTGGACTTAATTGCTACCACAGAACGCACGTTGGAACTCTTCAAAATTATCGCACGTGGTGGCGCGCCGGAAATCTACTTGATGGGCAAAAAAATTTTCGGCTAGTCCACAAATCATTTGGCTCTCTCGTGGAAATTGCTTATGTCTAAAAGGTTATTAAAACAACATAACATTCCACGAGGCGAGCCATGACGAATATTCTTGAAACATTTGCCCACAACAAAACTATCATCGCCGCCATCATCGCTATGGCCAAAACCTTTATCAAAGAACTTCACCTAGAACCGAATGCCTCGATGAAAGCTATTGCCGAAAAATTAAAAGTCAATCGCACCTACGTCTATGAGGCGCAGCGTCGCATCACAGAGCATCTGATGGTTTTATTAGAAACCGGACCCGGAAGACCGGCCAACCCAACTCCCGCACCCACAGAAAACGGCCGCACCCGCAACGATCAGTTGACCATTGACGTTTTGCGCTATCGCGCCGAACACCTCGGTGCGGTGGTCGTACATTCTGATCGCAAAAATTACAGTGAGGCGTTCAAATATTTTG
>DYLI01000248.1 GCA_020722165.1 Halothiobacillus neapolitanus
TGGCGGGTGGCCGATCATTTCGACATTCGCAGGTCATTTGGTTCGGTGTTGTCGCTTAATCTGCAACACAATTTGTGGAATAACCTGTTGCCGATGCGTGCCGGGGAATTGAGTTTTCCCTTGTTGATGAAACAACGCTTTGGCACGGACCCGGCGTATGCCTTGGCGGGTTTATTCTGGATTCGCTTGGTCGATGCGCAGGTGTTGGCGGCGCTGGCTTTGGGCAGTTTGCTGTGGCTGGCAAAGATTGAAGCACTCGCTTTGGGGCTGGTGCTGGTCGCGTTACTTGCGCCGTTCGGGCTGTGGGCGGTACGTCATCGTTTGGCGGCGCGCGTGGCGGGGTTATCCGAGGGCAAAGCCCGCCGTGTGTTGGAAAAAGTGTTATCCGGCTTACCGCATGATGCCGCGCATTTTGCCCGTGGTGTGGGCTTAACCTGGGCAAACTGGCTGGTGAAACTGGCGGCGCTGGCCTGGGTGCTGCGCCAGTTTGTGCCGCTGGACTGGTCGGGCGCGGGCTTAGGCGTATTGGGCGGCGAAGTAACTTCCGTATTACCGATTCATGCGCCGGGCGGGTTTGGTACGTATGAGGCGGGGATGCTGGCGGCTTTGTTGCCGCAGGGTTTGCAACTTCCGGCAGCGACCACGGCAGCGATCAACACCCATCTGTTTTTGCTGGGTACAAGCTTGGTTTTTGGAATGTTTGCCATGCTGATTAGCGGTAAATCGGCTACCATGCGGCAATAATTTTTTTCAAAGTTCCAAGCCAAGCATGACCTCCACCACCTCGCACCGCCTTTCCCTCGTCATCCCCATGTACAACGAACAAGACAATGTGTTGCCCATGCTGGCGCGTGTGCATGAAGTTTTGGGTGATTACCCGATGCCTTGGGAAGTTTTGCTGGTCAACGACGGCAGTTCGGATGCTACGCTGGCGACCATGCGCGAGGGGCAGGCTTCGTTTGGTGAGCATGTGCGTGTGGTCGAACTGCGGCGTAACTTCGGCCAAACGGCGGCCATGCAGGCGGGCATTGATCTGGCGCGTGGCGATGTGATTGCCACCCTGGACGGCGATTTGCAGAACGACCCCATCGACATTCCGCGCATGGTCAATCGCTTGCTTGACGAGGATTTGGACCTGGTCTCCGGCTGGCGCAAGAACCGCCAGGATGCGGTCATCATGCGTAAGATTCCTTCGCGTATTGCCAACAAGCTGATTCGTAAAATCACCGGCGTGGCGCTGCATGATTACGGTTGCAGCCTGAAAGTTTTCCGTTCCGAGGTGGTGAAAAGCAT
>DYLI01000070.1 GCA_020722165.1 Halothiobacillus neapolitanus
GAAGTTAAGGCTGCTGCGGTTGCTAAAGTCAGGCAATGAGCTTTCCCATCACTTTTCATCGTTCCGCCAGCGCAGAGTCATTTGGCAAGCAAGAGTTTGATTTACGCTTGATTTAATCTGATTTAGGCCGCTGTTTCGGGGTATTTTTTGAAAACTTCAAGCGGTACGCCATGAGCCATCCCTGAGCTTTGACTTCACCAGACTCCACGTATGACCGACTTCCGGGTTGGCTTCAAACTCGGCAAGTCGTGTCTCAAGATCAGCAATTAGCTCAGGCGAGTCTGGTAACGTTTCAGATACGGCAGCGAGGCTATCCACGATTACTGAACCATCCAGCCTTAGCGGCGATTAAACGTTGAACAAGAAATTCAACACATCCCCATCCTTGACCACGTAATCCTTGCCCTCTGCCCGCATCTTGCCCGCTTCTTTTGCGCCCTGCTCGCCCTTGTACTGAATGAAGTCTTCAAAAGCGATGGTTTGCGCGCGGATAAAGCCGCGTTCGAAGTCGGTATGAATCACCCCGGCGGCTTGTGGCGCGGTGTCGCCTTTGTGGATGGTCCAGGCGCGCACTTCTTTTACGCCGGCGGTGAAGTAGGTTTGCAGGCCGAGCAGGTCGTAACCGGCGCGGATGACGCGGTTCAGGCCGGGTTCTTCCAATCCCATGCTTTCCAGGAATTCAGCTTTGTCGGCATCGTCAAGTTCGGAAATGTCGGCTTCAATCACCGCGCAGACGGGGACGACAATCGCGCCTTCGGTTTGGGCGTGGGCGCGCACGCGGTCGAGATACGGGTTGTTTTCGAAGCCGTCTTCGTTGACGTTGGCGATGTACATGATCGGCTTGATGGTAAGCAGATGCAGATCGCGCAGCGCAAGCTTTTCTTCATCGGTCATGTCCAGGCTGCGTGCGCTTTTGACTTCATTCAGGTGCGCGGCCATGCGCTCCAAGACTTCTTTTTTGACCAGCGCGTCCTTATTGCCGGATTTGGCGGCTTTGGTGGCGCGGTCCAGGTTGCGTTCGACGGTGTCCATGTCAGCCAAAATCAGTTCGGTGTTGATGACTTCGATGTCATCCAGCGGATCCACGCGGCCTGCAACGTGGATTACGTCGTCGTTATCGAAGCAGCGCACCACTTGGGCGATGGCATCGGTTTCGCGGATGGTGGCAAGGAATTTATTACCCAAGCCTTCGCCCTTGGATGCGCCTTTGACCAAGCCCGCAATGTCCACGAATTCCATGGTTGTGGGCAGGATGCGCTCCGGCTTGACGATGACGGCCAACGCGTCAAGGCGCGGGTCGGGCATCGGCACCATGCCGACATTGGGCTCGATGGTGCAGAACGGGTAGTTTGCGGCCTGGATATTGGCCTTGGTGAGCGCATTGAACAGGGTGGATTTGCCCACGTTGGGCAGGCCGACGATACCGCATTTGAAACCCATGACCGACTCCTGAAGTTTTATTTAAGGCTGTGTAGATGATTCATGACCAAAGCCGCTTCGCCGCGCAATAGGGCGGGAAGCTGGCGACAGGCTTCGTCGATGGTGCTGTCGATTTTGGCACGATCCACCTTGGAGGGCGCGTGTAGCACGTAGTCTACAACCAGGTCTTTGCTGCCGGGGTGATCGACGCCAATGCGCAGCCGCCAATAGTTCGGTGTGCCCAAGTGGGCGTGCAGGTCGCGCAGGCCATTGTGTCCGCCGTGGCCACCCGCGTATTTGAGCTTGATCTGCCCCACCGGCAAGTCGATTTCATCGTGAGCGACCAAGATTTGCTCGGGGGCGATTTTGTAAAAGCGGGCGAGGGCGGCGGTGGCTTGGCCGCTGCGATTCATAAAGGTGGTCGGCTGTAACAACCAAAGTTCATGCGTATTCAACATGACTTTGGCTGCCAAGCCTTGAAAACGGGGTTCGGGACGAAGGGTCGCGCCCGTCATGCGGGCAACTTCGTCCACGAACCAAAATCCCGCATTGTGGCGGGTGTCCTGATACTGTGCCCCAGGGTTGCCGAGGCCGACGATGAGTCGAATATCGGCTTGGGGCACGGCGTGAGTGGACATCTTTGCTTCGACCGGGCGATTAAGCCTCGGCAGTGTCTGCGGCAGCACCCTTCGGCATGTGGATGACCACGATGCCAAGGTTGTTGTTGTGCGCGCTCAGTTCAAGGAAACTCACGCCCTTGGGTGCGACGAGGTCGGCCAGGTGCATGGTGTGATCCAGATCAAGCTTGGCCAGATCTACTTCGACGAACTCAGGCAAGTCGGCGGGCAGGCAGGTGATTTCCACTTCGGTGGCGAGGTGGCTAATCATGCCGCCCTTTTTCGCGCCCACGCTGGTGGCTTCGTTGATGAAGTGCAGTGGCACGCTGGCGTGCATGAGCTCATCGGCAGAAACGCGCTGGAAGTCGGCGTGCATGACGAAGGATTTGTAGGGGTGACGTTGTAGGTCACGCAGCACAACTTTTTCTGCCTTGCCGTCGATTTCAAGGTCAATGATGTGGGAGTAAAAAGCTTCGTTTTCCAAGCTGTGCCACAAGTCCTTGTGGATGATGGTCAGGGAAACAGGCTCGGCATGGCCGCCGTAAACTACGGCAGGCACTTGGCCAGCGTGACGCAGGCGGCGGCTCGCACCTTTCCCCAGATCGTCACGACGGGTGGCCTTCACGGTGAAGGAAATACTCATGTTAAAACTCCAATCTAATCAAACAAAAACCCGCCGAAATAAGGCGGGGAAGGGCGACCGGGACGCGACCAACCCGATCGTTTTGCTGTCGGTTAAGACAACGAAATCTTAATCTTGATACAGCGAACTCACCGATTCATCAGTATGAATGCGACGGATCGTTTCGGCCAACATGCCTGCGACGGATAAAACACGAATACGTGAACAGGCTTTGGCAGCATCACTGAGCGGGATTGTATCGGTTACCACGACTTCATCAATCTCGGAGCCATTGATGTTTTCAATGGCTTTGCCGGAAAGCACGGCGTGGGTGGCGTAGGCAATGACCTTGCTCGCACCGTGTTTTTTGAGCGCTTCGGCGGCTTTGCACAGCGTTCCGGCGGTGTCCACGATGTCGTCAATAATCACGCAGCTGCGGTCTTTGACTTCGCCGATAATGTGCATGACTTCAGCGACATTCGCTTTGGGGCGGCGTTTGTCGATGATGGCTAAATCGACATCATCCAAGCGTTTGGCCATGGCACGAGCACGTACTACGCCGCCGACATCCGGGGAGACAATGGTGAGGTTTTTGTCGGCTTGACGCCAGATGTCGCCAAGCTGAATGGGCGAGGCATAAATGTTATCAACGGGGATGTCAAAGAAGCCCTGCACCTGTTCGGCGTGCAAATCAATGGTCAATATGCGGTCAAAACCCACGCCTTGCAGCATATTAGCCACAACTTTGGCGGTAATCGGGACACGCGCCGAGCGCACGCGGCGATCTTGGCGGGAGTAACCGTAGTAGGGAATGACGGCAGTGATGCGGCCAGCGGAAGCGCGGCGCAGTGCATCGGCCATGACCATCAGTTCCATGAGGTTGTCATTGCAGGGGAAGCTGGTGGGTTGGATGATGAAAACATCGCGTCCGCGCACGTTTTCCAAAATCTCAACGTAAGTTTCACCATCGCTGAAGCGGGTGACGGTAGCCTGACCCAAAGGAAGGTCAAGGTTTTCAGCGACGCGCTGGGCGAGCTCTGGGTTGGCGTTTCCCGCGAAGACCATCAGCATGGGGCGGTTCCACTTCGAGAGTTTTCAGAAAAGAAATATGGCTGGGCCGCAAGGGATCGAACCTTGGAATGCCGGAATCAAAATCCGGTGCCTTACCACTTGGCGACGGCCCAATTGAGGTTGCGCATTATAGGGATTGGGCGGCGTTGTGCAAGTTTTTTTGCTCAGGACTTACGCAAAACTGCCCCGGCGGCGTTCAAACACCTCGCCGTACTAGGTTGTACGGTCTTCGGTGTTTTGCCTTGCTGGAACACTTTTGCGTAAGTCCTGCCGCTCAATACCCGCATGTTTTTATGTGCGGCCTGCCAGCATGGCGTGTAACGAAGAACAGTTAAGTCCTTGAGCTATAAAGCGCGGCATGTTGTCTGGTAGGGTTCGTGCGGCGCTCTCTAACTTGGGGTCATCGGGGTCAAATGCACAAAAGACAGCCGCACCTGAACCGGTGAGTTGCGCTGTGGCGTAGGGGGCGAGCAACCCAAACAATGCGTCAATCTCGGCGCTGCGTGCGCGAGCGACGGGGGTGAAAGCATTGCTGCGTTCGCCGTGCTGAAAATTCTCAAAGGTGATGGGCGGCTGGTTGCGCACGAGCAACGGGTCAGCGAACATGCTGGCGGTGCTGAGGTGTACCGCTGGGCAGGCCACGAGGTAGCGGGTTGCGGGCAAAGTGATGGGGGTGAGTTGATCGCCCACGCCTTCTGCCCAGGCACTGTGTCCGCGCACGAAGACGGGGACATCGGCACCAAGGCGAGCGCCAAGCTCGGCGAGTGCGTCAATGGACTGGCCGCAGCCCCAAAGTTGGTTAAGCACGAGCAGGGTGGTGGCGGCATCAGAACTGCCGCCGCCCAGTCCGCTGCCTAGGGGAATGCGCTTTTCAAGATAAATATCCACACCCAAGCGTGTGTGGCAAGTTTGCTGCAACAGGTGGGCTGCGCGAGTTGATAGGCACGCGTTGGCGGCTACGCCGTGCAGTGGGGTGTGCTTGATGATTTGCCCGTCGTCGCGCAGCTCAAACGCCAATTTATCGCCGTAATCCAGCAGTTGAAACACGGTTTGCAGCTGATGATAACCATCCGCACTTTGTCCGGTGATGCGCAGCATAAGATTGAGCTTAGCGGGCGCAGGCCACCAGGTTTTGGTGGTGCTTACAACGTCCAACGGTCAATTACCAGGCGCAGGGTCAACTCGGAGTGGCGTAGTTCAAGTTTGCTTGGCAGGCTTAAGCCTGCACTTTCATCGTAATTTTTGTATTGGATATGCCAGCCTTTGCTTTCGAGGGTATTAAGTCGGCCTTGCGGGTCGAGTGTGTACAAGTCATGGCGAGAAGACGGCAAGCCAAGCAGCCATGCGCGTAGCGATTCGAGCGGTACGCTCCAGCCAAGTGCTTCTTGCAGCAGGGTCTCGCCGTTTTCGCCCTGCATAACTTGGCCTTCGTGGCCGATGAGGGTCGCGCCACTTGAGTTAATGGTGAGCTGCATCGCATTTTGTCCAAGCGGTGTTTTGATGCTTAGCACTTGGTCTTTGGGGCTGTATAGCCAGTCGAAGCTGATTTGTCCGCCGCCGTTTTCGGTGAGGATGGCGGCGCGACCTTCGCTACGCCAAGTTTCGATTTTTTGCAAAATACGCTGTCGCTCTTGCCACTTTGCTTCACGCTCAAGCGCGTCAGAGCTGCTTGGTAGCACGCTACTTTCGGGGGCTTCGGGGAGTGATGCGCAACCGCCTAAGGTTAATAAACTGAGTATGAGCAGTGTGCGGGTAAATAAAGTCATGGCAAAAGTCATTAGGGCTGCGAAGGTGGGGTTGCACTTAGGCTGGCATCAAGTTTAAGCAGGTATTTATCTTGCGGGTCGCGTTTGAGTGCCTCACTCAGCAGTTTGCGTGCGTCGTCACGGCGTTGCTGTGCGGCCAAAACTTCGACCAAATGTCCGGCGATTTCGGCATCCTGATTCAGGGCAAAGGCTTGGCGCAAATAGCTTTCGGCTTCGGTCAACTTGCCTTGTCGATACAAAATCCAGCCCATGCTGTCCATGGTCGCGGCACTTTTGGGGTCGAGCTTGAGTGATTTGCTAATCAATGTGTAGGCTTCATCGAGCTTAATATTGCGTTCGGCGAGAGTAAAACCCAGCGCATTCAGCGCTTCGGGGTTTTCTGGGTCTTGGGCAAGAATGGCGCGCAAATCAGCTTCGGATTGTTCAAACAGGCCGAGTTGTTCACCTAACAGCGCACGCGAATACAACAGGTCGGGCTCGCCGGGGACTTCGATCAGCGCCTTTTGGGTTAAATCATAGGCCTCTGGAATGCGTTCGGATTGGCGCAAAATCTGAGTTTCAAGCAGATAAAAACGCACGCGCTCCTCAATAGTGGGGCTGAGTGCTCGCGCTTGCGCCAAACGATCACGTGCCGCTTGTGTGCGGCCTGCGCTCATGTCGATTTGTGCCATGCGCAACAGCGCCTCAGTGGCAAATTCACTGGTTTGGGTTTGAGCATACCAACGCAGGGCGGCATCAGTTTGGCCGCGTTGCTCGCTCAAACGACCGAGGTAGTAGGCGGCAGTCGCGGCGCGGTCTTTGTCGCGGTACAGAATCTTTAATTCACGTTCGGCGGTGCTGAAGTCATTGCTTTCTAAGGCCATGAGTGCCACGGCATAGCGCAAATCCTGATCTTTGGGGGATTTTTGCAGCATCTTGCCCAGTAATTCGCGCGCTTCCTGAGTGCGTCCTGCTTCGTGCAGTGCGCGTGCATAGGTCATGCGCAGGCGCTGGTCCTTGGGGAATTGCTGCACCATATCGCTTAAAACATCGACACCGGAAGCCGGATCGTTCTGGCTGAAATAGCTATCGGCCAACAACAGATAGGCTTCCTTGCGTGTTGGATCAAGATGGATGGTTTTGCGCAGGGCGGCGCGTGCAGTGTTCCATTCCTTGAAGTTGATGGCGGCTTGCGCCAGCGTGAACCAGGCTTCGGCATCATTGACCTGGGTTTGCGCAAGTTGATGCAGCAGCGGCAGAATCCCCGAGCCTTCATGCACAAGTATGCTGAGCAGTTCTTGATAGGCTTCCTTGCGCACAGCCTCTTGGAGGGGCAGGTGCTGAGTGATGAGCTTGAGTGCGAGAGCATCATTGTGTTGACGCACCGCAGCCAGCGCTTCCATGGGCCAGCGGGTCGCGTTCTGCGGCTCCAGCTCAACCCATAGTGCCAATGCCTGATCGCTGGTAGCTGTGTCGCGGGCGAGCTGGGCGATTTTAACGGCGCGCTCGGCAGTTTTCGGGTCACGACTCAGTTGAGCGGCGCGCAGATAGAGTTTCCCCGCCTCAGCCACTTTGCCACGTTTCCCTGCCAGTTCAGCCTGCATCAGTAAATAAAAGGCCTGCGCACGTTGATCGTTGGCGCTGCCTGCGCCTTGGGCAAGGGGAATGACGCTTAGCGACTCATGGGCGCTAGAGCCTTGCACCTCTGGCGTACGGTTTTCGCTGGAGGCATCGCTCGCTGGAATATTTGCACAGGCAACGAGGCCAATACTTGCACCGGCAACGAGCAGGGCAAGCAGTGACAGCGATAGAACTCTAGGTAGGGCACTAGGTTTGGACATGGAGGTTCCTCATTGGGCTTGCGCATTCTAGCAGTATGTTATGTGCGCATAGGCTCAGTTGAAAGATTGCGCGCAGTATTTCCGGGTCGAAAGCAGGGACGTTTGCTTGTCAATACGCTGCGAATGCCTGAAAATCGACAGTCTTTTAAATTCGCATCACGTACGGGCTGGCATTATTACTTCCATGTCCATCATTGCATTAGGCATTAATCATCGTACCGCACCGCTTTCGGTGCGCGAGCGTGTGGCCTTTACTACGGATAAGATGCAGCAGGCATTGGGCGAAATGCTGCGCCTGCCGCAGGTACGCGAGGGCGCGATTGTCTCCACTTGCAACCGTACCGAAGTCTATGCCGCCGTGGGTGAGTCGGGTGAGCAAGAGGTGCTGCGCTGGTTTCCTGAAACCCACGGGCTGACGGATGCTGACGTGCGGCCTTATCTTTATATCCATCACGAAACCGAGGCGATTCGGCATCTATTGCGGGTTTCTTCGGGGCTGGATTCGCTGGTGCTCGGCGAGCCGCAGATTTTGGGGCAAATTAAAACCGCCTATGCCCATGCCGGTCAAATGCGCACTGTGGGGCCGTTGCTTAACCGATTGTTTCAGCACGCTTTTTCAGTCGCCAAGCAGGTACGTACCGATACCGCGATTGGCGCGAGTCCGGTGTCGGTGGCCTTTGCTGCCGTGAGCCTAGCCAAGCAGATTTTTGGTGATTTCAGTCGCAAAACTGCGTTATTGATCGGCGCTGGCGAGACGGTTGAGTTGGCGGCGCGCCATCTGCATAGCCACGGCATTGGACGCATGGTGATTGCCAACCGCACTATTGAGCGTGCCCATGCGCTGGCCGAGCCGCTGGGCGGGTATGCCATTGCCCTAAGCGAGTTGGGTGAGCATCTGCACGAGGCGGATATTGTGATTACCGCCACCGCCAGCACGCTGCCGATTTTGGGTAAGGGTGCGGTGGAAAGCGCGCTGAAGCGCCGTAAGCGTCGCCCGATTTTCATGGTGGATA
>DYLI01000071.1 GCA_020722165.1 Halothiobacillus neapolitanus
TCCCTTGCCAAACGCCAGCCGTTTTCACTTTTAACTAAATTGATGGTCTGCTGACGCGGTAGGCGATCACCCGCCTTGAAGTCGCCGTAGAGCAAGCCCAGTGTGACTAAATTCATACCCGCGCCCAGTTTGTCGAGCGGGCCGCCGGGCGCTTGTCCGGCGGTATCGGCGATTTCTTGCAGACCCTTGTTAAATACCAATTCATAACTGACATCGGCGCTGTAGTGGGTTGCATCCTGCGCTATGCCGTCGAGTTTTTTGAAGTTTTCAATGTTAAAAATGGCTTGTGGGGTGTTGGCTTTGAGTTCGGTTGCGACCAGTTTTTCCAGTTCACTGACACTGGGTTGGCCGGAGCAGGCGAGGAGAAAAAAACTCAAGCCAAGGATGGTGAACAGACGTTTCATTGGGAGGTACTCAGGGTTGGGGGGGCTTTTTGAAGGGAATGACTTTGGCGGTGTCGTGCTCGTTGCGCGTTGGAGCATCGTGGCGCGGAACCACTGGGGGTGTGGTGGCCGGGCTGTCGCTAATCAGGTTGAATTCGACGCCGAGCAAGCGTCCGCTAAGTAGGCTCAGCTCAGCCGGCCAGCGATCAGTACCCTGACGGCTAAATTCAAATTGGAACACGCGGCGAATCGCCCACTTGCGCAGACCCGTGCGCGGGTCGGCGTCGCGCACGATGCGCCAGGTTTTCATGCCCACGCTGTCGTCCAAAAATTGCAGCCCCATGCGTTTGCAGGTGTCGCGGGCGAGGCGCTCGGCGTGTTCTCGTGCGCGCCAGTTGTTCCAGGAGAGCATGGCGGCGCTGGCAAGGGCGATGAGTAAAATCAACGATTGGAAACTAAGCATGAACCGATTCTAACAGCCTATTTGACGATGGCGCAGTGTGGGGAAACGCGTGCGCAGCTCGCTTTGCTGTGTGTGGTCGATTTCGCTGAGTGCAAGACCCCAGCCGTGGGTATGTTCATTTAAAACCGTGCCCCAAGGGTCGATGATCTGGCTGTGACCGAAGGTTCGTCGGCCTGGGAAATGTTCCCCACCTTGGGCGGCGGCGAGGATGAAACATTGGTTTTCAATGGCGCGCGCACGTAGCAGCACCTCCCAGTGTGCCTGACCTGTGGCGTGGGTAAATGCGGCGGGCAGGGCAATCACTTCAACATTTTGCGCGAGCATGTGGCGGAATAGTTCGGGGAAGCGTAGGTCGTAGCATATGGCAAGACCCAGCCGCCCGACGGGGCTGTCGATCACGACGACCTCATGGCCGGGGGCAAAGTGTGCGGATTCTTGATGGGTTTCGCCACCGCCGATAATTGCGTCGCCGCTGACATCAAACAGGTGAATTTTGTCGTAGCGGCGTTGCAGGATGCCGCGCTCATCGAACACCAGGCAAGCATTGCTCAGGCGACCATCCTCATTGCGCAAGGGCAAGGTGCCGCCAACTAGCCATACGCCATGCCGTTTGGCCATCTGCGCGAGCGCGTCTTGAATGCGGCCGCAGCCAAAGTCTTCTGCTATGGCGTGCAGGTGCTCGGCGTGGGGTGTCATGCAGGCGAAGTTTTCCGGCAGGACGGCGAGTTGTGCGCCGCCCCGCGCGGCTTGGGCAAGCAACCCATTCGCCCAGGCAAGGTTGCTGGTGACATCGGGGGACGATTTCATCTGAATCACGGCGGCTTGGGGTGTCATGGTGGCGTTTCCGTCGCGTTAGTTTGGGCTTCAGGAGCTTGGCCGCGTTCGATGATTGGGTTGTCCCAGGTGCCGCTGATTTGGTAATTCAAGGTTACAAAGCTTCCGCCTGCCAGTTCAAAAAGTTTTTGAGCCACAAAGGTTGCGCCGCCAATGATCGGCCCGCCCGCCACGGTGCCCAAGATGGGTAGGACATTGCCTAGTGAAGGTGTTGCGGCCATTTGGTAATGTAAGCTTTGGTCGCGCATATCGCTGTACCCGCTGACTTTGAGTTTGAGCGCCGAGCTTGCCAACTCGAAGCGCGTGGAGTTGAGTTTGCCGTCGCTTAGCGTCATTTCGCTGTCCAGGCGATCAAAGTGCAGGCCATTGCCAAATACATCGCCGAAATCGAGCATCAGGCGACGCGGTAATTCGGTTAGGCTAATCAGCCCCAGCACGCGCCCGGCACCAATTTCGACTTTTTCGATTTCACCGTCAAGGATGTGCATTTGTCCTTGCCCATGCGCACGCGCCCAGTCGAATTGTTGTAGTCCTCCCGGCCAGCTGAGGCTGAGGCGTGAGTCGTCAAGCCGACCTGAACGTAGTGCATGCTTGGCACCAAGGCCGGTCAGCGCCGCGCCAACATCCTCGCTGCTGAAATCAAGCTCAAGCGTACTTTGTGGATGCCCCTCAAAGGAGCGCCGCCATGCGGCATTGCCTTGCAGCGCGAGGTTGGTTCCTTTGGCGCTCAAGGGGCTGATAAGCCATGCACTTTCGCCCTTGGGGCTGGCGATCGCCGCTTGCGGTTTGGCACGCAGGTCGATCTCGCGCAATTTTATATCGCCATAACTGAGCTCGCCGATGCTTAAATGCAGTGCAGGCAGGCTGGCGGGGTCGATGGGGCTAAGCTCAAAAGGAGGCTTGGGCTTGTCCTGAATAGAGTCAAACGGGGCTTCGCTGCTGGCTTCAAGGAACAACAGGCGACTGAGCTTGATGTCCACCGGGGCTTCCACTGTGGCTTGGGTCGGAATAATGAGCTGCCCGCTGATGCGTGGTGCGTCCAGCTCGATATTCCAGCCTTGGGCGTTGTGCATGCCCTCAATCGGTACGTTGTCCCATACGCTGTCCAAGGCGTGGAGTTGCTTGACTTTGCCACTGATGCGCAAGGTGGGTGGCAGGAAAAGATTCTCTTGCTCGTTGTTGTTTTGTTCGGCATGGGTGTTCAAGGCATCAATCCATTCATCCAGATTGAAGCGCTCCAGCGAGCCGCTGAGGCGTAATTCACCCGTTTTGAGCTCTTGGCTTTTGCCGTAGCTGTCGTTACCAAAATGTACCGCCCCGGCTTGGATACCTTGATCGTTCAGTTTGAACTGGCCATCAAACAGACCGGCTTGAGTCAGGCTGAGGTGTTCGATGTGCGCATTTTTGAAGCTCAGGCGTGCTTCAGTGGGGTGCGGCGTGGCGACGGCTTTCTTGAGTGGTGCGGGGAAGCCGATGGCAAGTCCCGTCAGGTCGCTGGTAAGGTCGAGCCGCATATTTGGATTGCTGAGCGGGTCATCGCTCAAAATCAGCTTGGCATGTAGCGGAAAGCTTCCAGGGAGTTTTGCGAGAATGCTCGGCGCGGGTTGCAGCCAGTCGCCAAGTTGCGTTTGGGTCTCCATCTCAATGTGGTAGCCGCGTTCGTCTTGAGCGGTGTTGGGGCTTAAATGGCTGCTCACACGAATTTGGGCGGGGTTTTGTTTGAGTTCGGCACGCAGGTTTTGGCTGTCGAAATCGAGGTTTACAAAATGCAGTTCGCCATTGAGTTTGGAAAAATCCAGGCCGAAGGTTTGCAGGCGCGCATTCTTTGGCCGATACCAGCCTTCGACGCGGTCGGGAACTTGGTCGAGGATGTCCAGACGTATGCCCATATTGAGATCGAGCTGGGCAGTTCCATTGAGTTTTAAAGCATCCAAATCCTTGGGGCTTTTGAACAGCGGGCTGTGTTTAAGTACGTCAAGCATCTGTGCGCTGTCGCCATGCAGCTTGAGGGCAAGATCGAGGCGCGGGTGGTCATAATCAGCAATGGCGAGAGTGCCTGCATCGAGCATCACGTCTTGAATTTGCCCTCGGCGGATGACCCCGCTCAGGCCATTGTTGATAAAGCTTAATTGGCCATACAGTTTTTCTGCCGGCCTCCAGCCCGGTGCGGGGATGGGTGCGTAGTTCAGATTGAGGTGTTCAAAGTCCACAATCACACTGAACAGCCCAGAGTTGTTCAGGAAATAGGGAAACTGATCCAGCGCGCCGTGCAGGCGAATGTCCGCCTGGGGGACAAAACCCTGGCTGTTGGCAAGGGCTGAGTCGAGCCAGTCAAGTGCTTCTTTTTCCAACACTTTGATGGGTAAATAAGCGGGCACGCGCTCGGTAGCGACATTGTTCAGGCGACCCGTGGCATCAATCAGCGGGCTGCCTGCGGCGGGCAGGTCAAGGCGCAGATCAAGGGCCAGCTCAAGGTCGGGGTTGTTGGCTTTCAGGCTGTGGATAGCGAGCTTGCTGCGCGGGCTTGGCGTGTTGGCGGCGGGAAGAAATACAGCGATATCGCCCTGTAGATGATTCAAGCGCAAACGTTGGCGCAGATGTCCCGCGCTGTCGATGCTGACATCTTCACTGGCTAGGCGCAGCAGGCTGCGGTTGCCATCCAGCCATGCTTGCGCGTCCAGTCCGGTGATGCCTGGCAGTTCATCCCCGCCCTGCCAGCCGAAATCGCTGACGCGCAGTGTGCCTTGGGCGTGGACTGGCGTTTGGCTTACGTCGAGGCGCAGGCTCATGTCCTGCACCACGCCCAGCGGGCGGTGGCGTTGCAGGGTGCGGCGTATGTCTTCCGGCAGAATGGGTGTGGCAACCAGCCAGGGGCGCAGCAGGCTAAGGTCGATATGCTCGGCGGCGAACGCCAGTACATCGCCATCGCGGCGCATGGAAAAGCGCTGTACGCTGGCTGCGGGCGGCTTTTGCAGGGTCAGATTCGTAGCCTTATCCAGCAGGGAAGAGGCCTGCCCCGCATCTGGCTCAGTATCCAGATCAAACGTCCACAGTGCGTCGTGGTGTTGCAGGTGAATGTTGACATGGCTGGCCAGTGGCGCGAGCAGGATGCTGGGCGGCAGGTCGTTGCTGGGTAGGGGTTGCGCACGTTTGACCCGCACATCACTGAAATCGAGGCTGGCGTGTACATCGGTTACGCCACCGTGTTGCAGGCTGATCCACGTTTGCCCGCCAAGCTCGCCAGTATTGAGTTGCGGCAGGTCGCTCAAGGCCACGGGCAGTGCCAGATCGCCATTCGGCAGGCTGGCAAACAGGGCGCGCCAGCCGGGAAGCTTGAGTTGCGGCGTGTCCAGCCAAAGCTCGCCGCTAGGACGAACCAGGTCAGCAAACTCACCTTGTAAATGCGCACGTAACTCCAGCATCCCGCCGAGCGATTCGGGTAACTGCATTTTGAGCACGAAGCGTTGTTGCAGTGTGCCTTGTGCGTTCGTGCCCTGTTCAAACAAGGCATCCATCTCTTGGCTGCTGAGCTTCAAACCGCTAATTTCATCGTTCACATGCAACTGCGATTGCCGCAGCACGACTTTCTGCGCCATGCCCATCCATGCTGGCCAGCTTGCGTCGCTGGCATCGCCGCCATTGGGGGGGCGGTTTGCGTCCAGGCTGCCCGAGTTGATGCTACTCAAGCCCCAGGCACCTTGCAGGTCGCGTTGCAGATGCAGCACCAAGCCGCTGATTTCCAGCGCATCGAATTGCAGGCGTCCACTGAGCAGGCTACGCGGCAGGTCGAAGTGCAGGCTGAGCGTTTGCAGTTGCAATGGCGCGGAGGACTCACTCGCACCCTTGATGCGCGTGTTGTGCAGGCTCAGGCGCGGCCCCAGTCCTTCCCAGTCCAGGCTCAAGCGCTCGACTTCAAGCGCCAGGCCGCGCTCCAATGCAGCCTGTTCAACCAGGCTACGAGCTTGCTCATCGAACAGCGGCAGCGCAAGCCGCGCCACGCTGAGTAACACGGCCAGCAGAATAATCAGTAGCCCCAACAGCGGCAACACCACGCGGCGCGCAAAGCGAAACGGAGCGGTGATGAGGCCAAGGAGCTGCATGAGGTTATTTCACCCGTCCGCTCACGCTGAGCCGGTCGAAGCAGGGCTCTTCGACCGGCTCAGGGCGAACGGTGCGCCTATTTAATGTGTGCCGAATCATCAGTGTCATTACATCAGCACGATGTCATATTGTTCGGGCGTGTAGAGCGCTTCGACCTGCAAGCGCACTGGTACGCCGGTAAATGCCTGCAATTCGGCCAGTGCGGTGGATTCTTCATCCAGCAGGCGGTCGATGACGCTTTGCGCGGCGAGTACCAGCATTTGTTTGGCATTGTACTGGCGCGCCAGGCGCAGGATTTCGCGGAACACCTCATAACACACGGTTTCGGCGGTTTTGATGCTGCCGCGCCCGCCACAGGTGGGGCAGGCTTCGCACAGCACATGCTCCAGACTTTCGCGGGTGCGTTTGCGCGTCATTTCGATCAGGCCGAGGCTGGACACCGCGCAGACCTTGGTTTTGGCGTGATCGCGCTCCAGTGCCTTTTGCAGTGCGGCAGACACCTGCAAGCGGTGCTCCGGCTCGTGCATGTCGATAAAATCGAGAATGATGATGCCGCCTAAGTTACGTAGGCGTAGCTGGCGGGCAATGGCTTGCGCGGCCTCCAGATTGGTTTTGAAAATGGTTTCTTCCAGCGTGCGATGACCGACGTAGCCGCCGGTGTTCACGTCCACCGTGGTCATGGCTTCGGTTTGATCGACTACCAGATAGCCGCCGGATTTGAGCGGCACTTTGCGCTCCAGCGCGCGCTGAATTTCCTCTTCAACATTGTAGAGTTCGAAAATCGGCCGCTCGCCACTGTAATGCTCCAGCAAAGGCAGTAATTCCGGTTCCATGCGCTCGGCAAAATGCGCGGCACGGTGATACGTCTCGCGCGAATCAATGCGGATCTTTTCCACATCCTCGCCCACCAGGTCGCGCAGGGTGCGCAGCACAATCGGCAGGTCTTCGTGCACCAGGCGCCCAGCGGCGGCGGGCTGGGCACGCTCGGCGATGTCTTGCCAAAGCTTGTGCAAAAACAGCATGTCGCGCAAGAGATTGATGTCGCTTGCGCCCTCGGCCGCCGTACGCACAATAAAGCCGCCGGGAATGGCATGCTCCTCTTGCGCGGCCTGCAACATGGCCTTGAGGCGAGTGCGCTCTTCAACGGATTCAATGCGACTGGACACGCCGATATTGCGCCCGCTGGGAATGTAGACCAGATAGCGGCTTGGAATCGTGATTTCCGAGGTCAGGCGCGCGCCCTTGGTGCCGAGCGGGTCTTTGATGACTTGCACCAGAAGCTCTTGCCCGGAACGCAGAATTTCCTGAATTTGCGGCGGGGTCACTTCCACCCCGGTTTGCTTTTCTTCCGGGGTTAAATCCAAATCCGAAGCATGCAAAAACGCGGCGCGTTCCAAGCCAATGTCGATAAACGCCGCTTCCATGCCAGGCAATACACGGCTGACGCGGCCTTTGTAGATATTGCTCACCATGCCGCGATTGCGCTGGCGTTCAATAGCGATTTCCTGCAACACGCCGTTTTCCACAAAGGCGATACGTGTTTCCTGCGGGGTGACGTTAATCAGGATTTCTTCGCTCATGCCATCCCTGCCTGCCAAATCGGTATGCCAGCTTGGCGCAATAGCTCGGCGGTTTCAAACAGTGGCAAGCCCATCACGCCGGTATAGCTGCCTTCCAGCCGGGTGATGAGTGCGCCCGCCAGGCCCTGAATGGCATAGCCGCCCGCCTTGTCCGCAGGTTCGCCTGTGTCCCAATAGGCGATCATTTCGTTCTCAAGCAGCGGGCGAAAACTGACATGGCTGACGGATAAAAATGCCTTTATTTCATTGGCATGAGCCAGTGCTACGGCGGTATAAACCTCGTGCTGTCGCCCGGATAGTCGGCGCATGGTGGCGATAAAATCTTCACAGTCACGCGGTTTGCCCAGTGCTGTGTTTTCAAAACCGATCAGGGTATCGGCGGCCAGCACAGCGTGCGTTGGGTCGGCAGCGCGCACGCCGGCTTCTGCCTTGGCGCGCGCCAGACGCAATGCAGCTTGTGCCACGCTCTCGCCGAAATGGGGTGTTTCGTCGATATTCACGGCACATTGCGTAAAGTTCACGCCGATTTGGCGCAACAAGTCGGCGCGGCGCGGTGAGGTGGAGGCGAGGGTTAAATGGGGCATTGGAATAATTTTTTAGCCACAGAGGACACAGAGAGCACGCAGGGGATAGGCGCTGCGTTGATAAGGCGGATATTCATGCACGGTGTCCTCTGTGTTATCTGTGGCTAAAATGAATTTACGCCCGATGGTACGGATGATTATTCAGCAGGCTCCAAGCGCGATAGATTTGCTCAGCCAATAACACACGCACCAACGGATGCGGGAAAGTCAGAGGGGAAAGAGACCAGCGCGCATGAGCTTCACCAAGTAGCGTGTCGTCCAATCCATCCGGCCCACCCACCAGCAACACCACGTCGCTGTGCTCCTGCATCCAGACACCCATACGCCGCGACAGTTCCGGGGTATCCCAAGCCTTGCC
>DYLI01000072.1:0-6423 GCA_020722165.1 Halothiobacillus neapolitanus
AGTGCAATGAATGATGCGGACTGGATGCGCCATGCCTTGATGCTTGCCGCGCGCGCCGAGGCGGAGGGTGAGGTGCCGGTGGGCGCAGTTTTGGTGCGTGATGGCGAGGTGATCGGCGAAGGCTGGAACCGGCCGATCGGTACGCATGACCCGAGTGCGCATGCCGAGATGCTGGCGCTGCGTGATGCGGCAAAGCGGGTCGGCAATTATCGTCTGCCGGTTTCGGTGATGTATGTAACGCTGGAGCCGTGTCCGATGTGTGTTGGGGCGATGATTCATGCGCGTGTGGCGCGGGTGGTGTTTGCCGCGCCGGATAGCAAAACGGGAGCCTGCGGTAGTGCACTGGATTTGCCCGCGCATCCGAGTCATAACCATCGTTTGTTGGTTGAGGGTGGGGTGTTGGCCAAGGAGGCGGCGGACATGCTGCGTACTTTTTTTCGCAGTCGGCGCATGAAGTCGGTGCAGGACGCTGATACAAAATAGAACCTACAAAAAAGCCCGCGTGATGCGGGCTTGTTGCGTGTTGCAGCCGAGGTTGTTCCCGGCTGGTAGGGCTTAACGATTAACGGCGGCCATATACCATTTCAGCACGGCGCTCTTGGCCGTAGCAGCTCTCAGAGGCATCTGAGCAGCTTGGCTTTTCTTCACCGTAGCTGACGATGGAGATTTGCGCGCTGTTTACGCCTTGCAGCACGAGTGCATCACGCACAGCCATGGCACGCTTTTCGCCCAAGGCAATGTTGTATTCGGCGCTGCCACGCGGGTCGGTGAAGCCTTCGATGGCGACTTGGCGCTGAGCGTTGGCACCGAGGAAGGTGGCGTTTTCGCTGATAACGGGGCGGTATTGCTGGCTGACGACGTAGCTGTCGTAGTCAAAATACACGGTGGAGTTGATTTGCGAAGGCTTGCCCGCGTAGAGCTTGCTTTCGTCGGAGTCGGAACCGCCAAGGCCGCTGGTACCGGCACCTGCGCCAGCGCCAGCTCCGCTTCCGACTTCTGGAGTTTCGCTACAGGCGGCCAGACCGAGCATGGCAAGAATAAGGGCTGAAGTTTTGAGCATACGCATGGTTTTGAATCCCTAAGCTAAAGTTAAAAATTTGCCCGTAGGCAAATGGTGCGTGATTCTATAGGAGTATCGGTATTTTTGGTAAATCCGATGTGGTTTTTCTAGCACATTTCGCGCCTATTTTTATGAATTACATTTGCAGGGATGGTCTGGATGCACCGCAATGCGGGCGAATGAAGGTAACTTCATGCGAGAATGCACGTATTTGTTGCTCGTATGGGCAGTTCTGTTGTCATGAAAGATATTAAAAATGAATGCAGTAAATAAGTTGAACGCTAAAAAACGCGCATTTGTGCCCCAACACGGGGCGGAGAATAAGTATCGTGCGGCCATGCTGACGTTGCATGTCGGGCGATTTTTGCGTGAATCGGTGCTTTATATCGCCACGGCGCTGGGTGTGTTTTTGTTGTTTGTGCTGTTGTCGTTTGATGTGCGCGATCCCGGCTGGTCGCAGGCGAGTAATGCTAAACAGATTTTCAACGTTGGCGGTGTGCTGGGGGCGTGGATTGCCGATGTTTTGTTTTATTTAAGTGGCTACGCAGCGTATGTGGTTCCGTTTGGGGTGTTGGTCACGGGGTGGTTGATTCGCGGAGGCGGCAACCGAACGCGGCTGTTTTCCAAAACCTGGCTTGCGTTGCGTCTTACGGGTTTGGTGTTGGCTTGGCTGGCTTTGGCGGCGTTGTTCTTTTTGCATGGCAAGGCCGGACAAGATGCGCTAAGTCAAGGTGTTCTTAGCATGGGCAGTGGCGGTGTGTTGGGGCAATGGGTGGCTTTGCTGATTACGCCATGGTTGGGACTGGTGGGTGCGACAATCATTTTTTTACCGATTTCCATCCTTGGGTTGACCTTGTTCAGCGGCTTTTCATGGTTTGGCTTGTTTGATGTGATTGGTGATCTCCTGTTTGCGTTGTTTGGCTGGATGAGTGGGCGACATCACGAGGAGGACGCGCAGGATGCAGGGGCTTTCGATAGGCCGGATGTCGCCTATGCTGATGATTTGCGGCAAGAGGGGGCAGATTACGTACCGCTGAATCGTTATGAAGATGCCCCGCCTTGGATGACAGCGCCCACAGATCATGAGGATGAATTGGTCGATGAGTTTGTCGTTTCCCATGCGGATGCTGAACTGGATAAGCCCACGTCGAGCGTTATGCCCGTGGTGCCAGCACCTCAAGCCACGCCCCCCCAGCCTGCGCCAGTCGTTCCCCGTCCCATGCCCCGTCCTGCTCCTGCACGGACAACTGTGCAGGCTGTAGCTCGTTTACCGGATATTTCACTGCTTGACCCGCCGCGTGTGCGTGTGGGCGGCTATTCTGCTGAAACTTTGAACAGTATGTCGCGCCTGATTGAGGAGCGTTTGCAGGAATATGGCGTACAAGCGCGGGTAGTGGTGGCGCAGCCGGGGCCGGTGATTACGCGCTTTGAACTTGAGTTGGCTCCGGGTGTCAAGGTCAGCCAGATCACCAATTTGGCTAAGGATTTGGCGCGCTCGTTGGCGATGATTAGTGTGCGTGTGGTCGAGGTTATTCCTGGTAAATCAACCGTTGGGCTGGAGGTTCCTAATGTTCAGCGTGAAGTGATTGCCTTCTCGGAAATGATTGGCTCGAAGATTTATCAGGAAGCCACTTCGCCAGTGACACTGGTTTTGGGCAAGGATATTGCCGGGCAGCCAGTGGTGGCCGATCTGGCGCGGATGCCGCATTTGCTGGTGGCGGGCACGACCGGGTCGGGTAAGTCGGTCGGCGTGAATGCGATGTTGATGTCGATGTTGTTCAAGGCATCGGCGGATGAGGTGCGCTTGATTCTGATCGACCCGAAAATGCTGGAGTTGTCGATTTACGAGGGCATTCCGCATCTGCTCGCGCCCGTGGTCACGGATATGAAAGAAGCAGCGAATGCGTTGCGTTGGGCGGTGGGCGAGATGGAGCGGCGCTATCGTTTGATGTCGGCGCTGGGTGTGCGCAATTTGGCCGGGATGAATAAGAAGGTGCGCGACGCGCGTGAAGCGGGTGAACCGATCCGAGACCCGCTTTACAACCACGCTGAGGCGCTCGACCCAGACATGCCAGCGCCGGAATTGGAGACTTTGCCGCATATCGTGATCGTGATCGACGAGTTCGCTGACATGATTATGGTGGTCGGTAAAAAGGTTGAGGAGTTGATTGCACGCATTGCGCAAAAAGCGCGGGCGGCGGGCATTCATCTGATTGTGGCGACGCAGCGCCCTTCGGTGGATGTGATTACCGGTCTGATTAAGGCCAATATCCCGACGCGCATTGCTTTCCAAGTGTCGAGCAAAATTGATTCGCGCACTATTTTAGATCAAATGGGTGCCGAAGCGTTGTTGGGACATGGCGATATGCTTTATCTTGCACCGGGAACCGGCTTGCCGGTGCGTGTGCATGGTGCGTTTGTCTCCGATCAGGAAGTGCATAACGTGGTGGAAATGCTTAAGACTTCCGGTGCGCCGCGTTATATCGAAGGTTTGCTTGAAGAACAGTCGGTCACGCTACCGGGTGAAAAACCTACGGCGGGCGAGGGCGGCGTCGAGGCCGATGCGCTATACGATCAGGCGGTCGCCGTGGTGCTGGAGTCGCGCAAAGCCTCGATTTCTTATGTGCAGCGTCGCCTGAAAATCGGTTATAACCGCTCGGCGCGTTTGCTGGAAGACATGGAGGCGGCGGGGGTGGTGAGTGCCTTGCAATCGAATGGCCAGCGCGAGGTGTTGGCACCTTCGCCGCAGCGGGATTGAGTTGAACTTCATCAGGTCTTGTGCGCCCAAGGTCTGTCTTACTTTTTTATTGAGTATCCATCGAATGCGTGTTTTGAGATTTTTGAGCGTACTTGCCAGCCTGATGATTGTTTCGATAAGCGCCCATGCCGGGCAGGGCTTGGATAGCTTGGACAGTTTTCTGAAAAATATGAAAACGCTGCAAGGGCAGTTTGTGCAGACGCAGTTCAATGTTGATCGGCGTGAAACGCAGCGCGCCAGTGGCACGCTGGAAATGTCGCGTCCGGGCAAGTTTCGCTGGGTTTATGTTCAGCCCTATCATCAGGAGCTGGTGGCGGATGGCGAATCGCTGTGGATTTACGATCAGGATTTGGAGCAGGTTACACAAAAACCCTTGCGGCAAGCCACGGCGCAAGCGCCCATCATGCTGCTGTTAGAAAAAAAATCGCTGGATAAGGATTATCTGCTGACCGATCTGGGCAACGATCAGGGGCTGGATTGGGTCGGTTTGAAGCCGCGCAAGGATGAGGCGGATGTGCGCGAGGTCAAGCTGGCTTTTGAGAAAACATTGCTCGCACGAATGCAACTCACCGATGCTTTTGGTCAGACGACCTTGATTGAATTCAAGGAGATGAAGATGAACCCGAAGCTTGCGGAGGGAGCGTTCAACTTTGTAGCGCCATCCGGAGTCGACGTGGTACGGGCAGCGCAGTAAAACGCAAAATGAGTTCTTTGTTTGCACCGAATGCACAACCCTGGCAGCCGTTAGCCGATCGGATGCGCCCCGCATCGTTGGACGAAGTGTTGGGGCAACCGCAATTACTGGATGCCGGGCGCGCCTTGCGCCGTGCATTGGATGCCAAGCATCTGCATTCGATGTTGTTTTGGGGGCCGCCGGGCACGGGTAAGACCACTCTGGCACGCTTGATGGCCGAGGCCTTTGGTGCGCGTTATCTCACGCTTTCAGCCGTATTGGCCGGGGTGAAAGAGGTGCGCGAGGCGGTGGAGCAGGCGCGGCATTTTTCCGCTGAATCCGGCAAGCCGACCCTGCTATTCGTGGATGAAGTGCATCGTTTCAACAAGGCGCAGCAGGACGCATTTTTGCCGCATATCGAATCCGGCACGCTGGCCTTGGTTGGTGCAACCACAGAAAACCCTTCGTTTGCATTGAATAACGCGCTGCTTTCGCGGTTGCGTACCTATGTGCTGAAATCATTGGATGCGGAAAGTTTGGCCGCTTTGTTGCGCCGCGCCCTCCATGATGTCGAGCGTGGCTTGGGCACGTTGCATATTCAGGCTGATGATGCGGCGCTTTTGCGCCTTGCTCAGGCGGCGGATGGTGATGCGCGCCGCGCTTTGAATATGCTGGAAATGGCGGCGGATTTTGCAAGTAGTGGGGTCATCGACGAGGCGGCATTGGCACAGGTAGCCGAGCAGGTGCCGCGTCGTTTCGATCACGGCGGTGATGTGTTTTATGACCAGATTTCGGTGCTGCACAAGGCGCTGCGTGGTTCTGACCCGGATGCAGCCTTGTACTGGCTGGCGCGCATGTTGGATGGTGGTGCCGACCCGGAATATATCGCCCGCCGTTTGCTGCGGGTCGCCTCGGAAGATATTGGCAATGCCGATCCACGCGCGCTGAGTTTGACTCTGGAAGCATGGCAAGCTTATCAACGTTTGGGCTCACCCGAAGGTGAACTGGCGCTGGCGCAGGCGACGGTCTATCTGGCGCTGGCACCGAAAAGCAATGCCGTGTACATGGCGTTCAAGTCGGTGATGAAGGAGGCGCGTGAACGTGGCAGTCTTGACGTGCCGATGCACCTGCGCAACGCGCCAACTCAATTGATGAAACAGCTTGATTATGGCAAGGGTTACCGTTATGCGCATGACGAGCCGGACGCGTTTGCCGCCGGTGAAACTTATTTGCCGGAGGCGCTGCTTGGGCGGCAATGGTACCAACCGGTGGCACGCGGCTTTGAGATTAAACTGAAGGAAAAGCTCGATTATCTGCGTGAGAAGAATGCACAGATGGGCGCGAAAAAAAGAGATGGATCAGCATGATGGCAAGCATGAGTCTGTGGTTCTGGATGGCGCTTGGGCTAGCTGGGGCGCTGGGCGCAATGTCACGCTTTGGCCTGAATTACATGATGATGCAGTGGTTCGGGCGTGAGTTCCCTTGGGGGATATTCAGCATCAATATTTTTGGCTCGTTTCTGATCGGCTTTTTGGGTGTATTTCTGCTCTCCAAACTTCACTGGGATGAGCCGCTGCGTATCGTGGTACTCACCGGGTTTCTGGGCGCGTTCACCACGTTTTCCGCGTTTAGTATCGATGCGCTGACCTTGCTTGAGCGCGGGACATGGCTGATTGCCATGTTTTATATCGTCGGCAGCGTGACATTTGCCCTGTTGGCTGCGCGTGGCGGGATGCTACTGGCCGAGCGACTGTTGTAAGTGGTGGACAAGGCTGCGCTGGTCGAACGCATCAAGTGCTGGGGCAAGGAGCTAGGCTTCCAGCAGGTCGGCATTGCGGCAACCAATTTAAGCCGCTTTGAAGCCGGTTTTGTGCGCTGGCTGGACGAGGGAATGCACGGCGAGATGGACTACATGGCGCGGCATGGCCTCAA
>DYLI01000072.1:6523-8234 GCA_020722165.1 Halothiobacillus neapolitanus
TGCCCGTGGAATCGCTTTGCCCGCCCGACTGACGAGGTGGATTTCAAGCCGCGTCATGGTCTGGAGTCTGCCGATTTACTGGATTTGTGGGCGTGGACGGAAGAAGAGTTCCTGCGCCGCCTTGAGGGCTCGGCCATTCGCCGCATCGGCTATGAGCGCTGGCGACGTAATCTTGCCGTGGCCTTAGGTAATGCGCCGGGGGATGGCGCAATCATTGCGGTCTTGCAGCGTGATTTGCCGCAGGCCAGCTCGCTCGTGGCTGATCACATGCACTGGGCACTGGGAAGGCAGTTAATGAATGTTCGACGCTAACGCCAGAGTTATGCGCAGGCAAGCGGCGGGTGTGCGGACAATACGATTTGCATCATTCGTAATGTGACCACATGCGCAGAACCTTGACGATTTTTTGCTCTGGCAGCACTTCATAAACGAGGCGATGTTGAATGTTGATGCGTCGCGAATACGCACCCGACAAGTCGCCGACGAGTTTTTCGTAGGGCGGCGGGTTTTGAAACGGGTTTTCCTTAATGATGGCAAGCAGCTCTTGGGCTTTACCTTTCAGGCCAGTTGCGGCAAGTTTTTGTGCGTCTTTTTGCGCGTGTTTGGCGTAAACAACGTCCCAACTCACCAGTCAAGCTCCTTGGCGCATGTGTCCGGGGCTTGAGCCATACCTTCCTTGATCGACTCGCGCATACCCGGCACGGCGAGCAGGTGGAGTGTTTCCTGAATGGCTTGCCAGTCTTCTGCGGCCAGAAGCACAACGTCATGACGCTTGCCCGCAATGGTGATGGGCTGATGCGACTCGGCCGCCTGATCCATAAGGCGGTAAAGGTTGGCGCGTGCTTCGCTTGCGGTGAGTGTCTGCATGATGATCCCCTAAAGCGCAAAACGTACGCCTATGGGTACGAGTTGTCAATGCCTCAGTGAAATTGCTGCGTATTTTTGTGGTAATTTACAGAAGTTTTTCAGTCGAGTCTGACCATTTTGGCTGTGCATTCGGCGGGTTATAACCCGCCCTACAACAGCACTTGTGGGCTACGTGTGCTTCTTTGAAACATCGCGGCGATAAGATGTTGCATCTAAGCATTCTGCATAGATGTCAAGTAGTTTCTCACGATATGTTTTCGGATCGTTATATATCTCTTCTATATCTACGATAAGTATAGCGAGTTTAAAAGCTACCGACTCTTTTGATGTTACTTTAAGCTCTGCATTGTCAGACATTTACTTAAATCCCCATAGTTGATTGATTAATAGAATTGATAACGTGTGATTTTTCAACAATCTTATAGTCGAAATTAGCGAAAATTACAATCGGATACATTGTCGTGGGAGCTTTAAATCCCCCGCGCCTGCATCTCCGCATTGCCAATATAACTGGCCGGAGTCATAGCAAGTAGCTGGTTTTTAGCTTCTGTCGGAATATCGAGTTTTTCAATGAGCTCACGCATGGAGGCGGCGTTGACGCGCTTGCCACGGGTGAGTTCTTTGAGTTTTTCATAGGGCTGTTCGATGTTGTAACGGCGCATCACGGTTTGTACCGCTTCGCCGAGCACTTCCCAGTTGCTATCCAGTTCGGCCAACATGCCGTCTCGATTGGCTTCCAGCTTGCCCAAGCCGCGTCCGAGGGATTGATAGGCGATGGTGCAGTGCGCGATGGCCAAGCCCAGCGCACGCAGTACGGTGGAGTCGGTCAGGTCGCGCTGCCAGC
>DYLI01000249.1 GCA_020722165.1 Halothiobacillus neapolitanus
CCAATCTTGCCAAACATGGCGTATCCCTGGCGCTGGCAAGTGAAATGGAGTGGGATACGGCGGTTGTTTGGCCGGATGTACGCCGAGACTATGGCGAACCTCGTCAGTGCGCCATCGCTTACATCGGTTTACGCCTATTTTTTGTGGCCTTCGTCGAACGCACGGATGTAAAACGCATTATCAGCCTGCGCAAGGCCAATCCACGAGAGGTTAAATTCTATGCCGCGTCTTAAAATTGGAACCATCATTCCCACCCCCGAAGAAGATGCCATCATCACCCAAGCAGCCATGTCCGACCCGGATGTCATGCCGTTCACGGATGAAGAGTGGGAAAAGGTCAAGCCCTTGCTGCGCGTAGGTCGCCCACTTGCAAGCGTGACCAAGGAGCGCATCACCATCCGCCTCTCGCCGGATGTGGTGGGACGCTTTCGTGCCACCGGCCCCGGCTGGCAAACCCGCATGGACGCGGCACTCAAGGACTGGCTGAAAGATCACCATCCCGATCAGGCCGCCTAAATTGACCCCATTCGCATGACCCAAGCCCACAACCCCCTGCACGGCCTGACGCTGGAAACCATCGTTACCGCATTGGCGGCTCATTATGGCTGGGTCGAATTGGGCGAGCGCATTCCGGTGCGCTGCTTTACCCATGACCCGAGCATCCAATCCAGCCTGAAGTTCTTGCGCAGAACACCGTGGGCACGCGAGAAAGTGGAGGGACTTTACCTTTTCATGCTGAGTGATGTGAGCCGCAATAATGAATCCGCCAAGCCCATGGCCTAGCGAGGCAAATCCATCCTTACCAGCGTTCTTGCTCGCAATTGCCCACAACCGCCGTCGATCTCCTGACCGGCAGAGTTGCGCGTCTTAGCCAGAATGCCGCGCTGATGCAGTGTGCGCACCATCTCGGCTGTGCGTTCCCAGGCAGGGCGACGATAGGGCAATGCTTCCACCGTGTTGTAGGGAATCAGATTCATCATGGCGTATTTGCCCGAGAGCAGGCGCACAATGCCCTCTAGCTCATCATCGCTATCGTTAATCCCCTCCAGCAAGGTCCACTGGTATTGGATCGGGTAGCCCGTGGCGCGGGCATAGGCTTCGCCCAAGTCCACCAGCTCTTCGGGGTCAATGCGCGGCGCTTTCGGCAACAATTGTGCGCGCAAGTCTGCACGGCTGGTGTGCAATGAAAGCGCCAGAGCAGGCTTCACCGCACCCAGCGGTAGGCGCTCGAACACCCGCCGATCACCCACGGTGGAAAACACCAGATTC
>DYLI01000073.1 GCA_020722165.1 Halothiobacillus neapolitanus
CCTTGTGCTCTTTCGCCCATTCGATGGGGTCGGCACCGGCTTTCCAGCACTCATACGATTGACGCAAGGAGATTGCGCCCGCTGCTGGGCTGTCGATATGGCCGTAAGAACCGCCACCTGCGGTGTTGATGACGTTGCCGTGGCCGAGGTTCTCGAAGAAGCCTGGCAGGCGCAGCGCGTTCATGCCGCCGGAGATGATCGGCGTGGTGGGCTTCATGCCGAACCATTTCTGGAAGTAGACCGGACCTTGCGCTTCGTCGCGTTCGATCATGTAGGCGATGTTGCGGTCGTCGCCTTCGCCTTCCATCTTGCCGTAGCCCATGGTGCCGACGTGGATACCCGACGCTCCTTGCAGACGGGAGAGTTTCGCCAGAACAAACGCGGTGTAACCACGCTTGGCCGATGGCGAAGTAATCATGCCGTGACCGGCGCGGTGGTAGTGCAGGTACTGGCTTGGGTATTGACGACGGGCGGTGGTAATCATGCCGGGGCCGCCCACGAAACCATCGACCAGGAAGGCCAGCTTGTCAGCATCGGAACCGAAGGTTTCCAGCGCGAAGTCGGCGCGAGCGCACATCTCAAAGTGGTCGTCAGCAGTGATGTTCATGGAGAACAGTTTGGCTTGACCGGTTTCGTCTTGCGCACGCTTCATGGAGTCATACACCATCGGCAGCACTTTCTTCAGCGGGCAGAACACCTGGTTGCCTTGCGGCTCGTCGTTCTTGATAAAGTCGCCGCCCAACCAGAATTGGTAGGCCGCTGCTGCGAAGGGCTCAGGACGCAAGCCGAGCTTCGGCTTGATGATAGTGCCGGAAATGTAGCCGCCATCCTTGACTGGACGACCGAGGATGCGCCATAGGTCAGAGATATCTTTCGCCGGGCCGTCGAACAGTTGGATGGCGCGATCGGGTACGTAGAAGTCGATCATCTTGGCGTGTTCGATGTCGCCCATGCCTTGGTTGTTGCCAATCGCGCAGGTCAGGAAGGAGACGATCATCATGCGACCGTCGATCACGTTGCGGTCGAACAAATCAATCGGATACGCGATGCGCATATCTTCGGTGGCTTCGTCGATGTGGTACACCAGCGCGTCAACACCCTTGGTGAAGTCGTCGGTGGTTGACACTTCCACGTTGGTGCCAGTGGACGACTCCGCCGCGAAGTGCGCTGCGGCTTCCAGATAGCCGTGACCGGCTTTCGGCTTCATTTGGTAGGCGACGAGAATGTGCTTGCCACCGGCGATCAGGTCTTCTTCTTTCAGACTCAGATCGGCGTAACGATTGGATTGATCCATGATGCTCTCCTGTAAAGGGTGTAATAACGCAGTGGCCTTTGGGGTTGCCCTAAGGTTTGCGTACTCTACCCCTCGCCATGTATAAGTGATATTCGTATATTCTGATAAAAACCATCAGGGCTACTTATGATTCACCTTACCCTGCGCCAGCTTCAATTGTTTGATGCGGTTGCGCGCCATTTGAGCTTTTCGCGTGCTTCCGGCGAGCTGCATTTATCGCAGCCTGCCGTGTCAATGCAGATCAAGCAATTGGAAGAAGCCGTGGGTATGCCCTTGTTTGAGCAGGTGGGGAAAAAGATTTTCCTCACCGATGCCGGGCGTGAGGTGCAGCGCAGTAGTCAGGAAATTGCGCAAAATTTGCTTGATCTTGAAGCTGCTCTAGCCGATTTGCAGGGCTTGAAATCCGGGCGGCTGACGGTCGGCGTGGTCAGTACCGCCAGCGTGTTCGCCACGCGCCTGATGGCACACTATCGCAAGCTCCAGCCCGAAGTGCAGCTCACCCTGAACGTAGTCAATCGTGAGACGTTATTGCATCAATTGGCACACAACGAAACCGATCTAGCGATTATGGGGCAACCGCCGCAAGGGCGTGATTTGTCATCCCAAGCCTTTATGCGCAACCCTTTGGTACTTGTCGCCGCGATCAATCATCCACTGGCGGGCGAGCGCGCCATCCCATTTAGCCGCCTTGCCGGACAACCCTTGCTCGGGCGCGAGCCCGGTTCGGGCACGCGCAGCGCCATGGAGGCGATTTTCCGTAAACATGGCATAAGCCTGACCCCGGCGATGGAAATGAATAACAACGAAGCCATCAAACAGGCCGTCGAGGTTGGCCTGGGGTTGGGCGTGGTGTCGTTGCACACCGTGGAGCATGAGCTACGCGCCGGGCGTATGGTGGCGCTGGATGTGGAAGGCTTTCCGATTATGCGCGACTGGTATTTGGTCTATCGCCAGGGCAAACGCCTGTCGCCCGCCGCGCAGTCGTTCCGCGATTTTGTGCTGGCGCAGGGCGCGCAGATGGAGCCCGATGTCCTGCATACACTTAAAGCCTGCATGTTGATAAGAACATCCGCTTGAAAACTGCGATAGTTGACTGCTTACTCGTTGCGCAGCTCAATCAACTGGCTACGTAAATCGGGAAGCGTCAGAAGTTGCTGGTCGTTAGTCAGCAATGTCGCATCACAGGCTATGGCACTGGCCGCGACCAAGGCATCTGGCAATTTAACGCGTCGCTGGCGGCGCAGGCGAATAGCCGTTTCACGCACGGTGGCATCCAATTCGACACGATGGAGAGCAGCCAGCAGTCCACGCCAGACAATTTCGTGCTCGGGCTGCATCTGCGGCCAAGAAAGCAATTCGATTTCGCTGATGACCGAATATGCGTAAAAGCCGAGCGGTAAGCCACTCGCCAGCTTGTCGCTTTGCAAATAGATGAGGATGTTGGTATCGAGTAGATATTTCACGGCCACTCGCTATCGCGAATCTGTCGTTGATAGGCCACGCCGTCCTCAGGAAAGCCCGTTGCCACGCCAATGAACTGGGCAAGATCATGCGCAGGATCAATGTGTGGCCAATCGGCTGTTGGCGCAGTGACTCTTGCCTTGCGTGCGAGGTATTCCACAAAATCAAGAACAACGGCTTGGCGCTGTTCATCAAGCTGGTGCAGCCGTTCAACGATGGCGATTTCGATGGCGGTACTCATAGCAATGCTCCTCGAATCAGGGCGTAAGCTCATAAAAACTTAAAACGGAATATCGTCCTCTTCAAACCCGCCACCCCAGCTTGAGTCCTGCGCTGCTGGGGCTTGTGGGCGAGCATCGGGCTGTGGGCGTGAGGCACTTGGCGCAGGTGCGGCGCGCGGTGCGCTGCGTTGTGGCTCATCAAAGCTGCTATCCGAGGAACCGCTACCGCTTGGACGACCACCGAGCATTTGCATATCGCTGGCGACAATTTCGGTGCTGTATTGATCGACACCTTCCTTGTTTTGCCATTTGCGGGTGCGCAGTGCGCCTTCGATATACACCTGCTGGCCTTTGCGCAGGTATTCGGCACCGATTTCCGCCAATTTGTTGAATAGCACCACGCGATGCCATTCGGTAGACTCTTTTTTCTCGCCAGTCTGCTTGTCCTTCCATTGCTCGGAGGTGGCAAGGTTCAAATTGGTGACCGCGCCGCCGCTCGGCATGTAGCGGGTTTCCGGATCGCGCCCCAAGGTGCCTACTAAAATGACTTTATTGATTCCACGCGCCATGCTCTTTCCCCTTAATCATGTCGGCCTGCAACACTCTGCACGCCTTTTGCCTTTGATGCGCGGTATATTACCGCACTTCACGACTTTGCAGACTGCCCACCAATGAGCACCCGTTTTATCCGCATACGCGGCGCACGCACCCATAACCTCAAGAACATTGACCTCGACATCCCACGCGACAAGCTCACGGTATTGACCGGCCTGTCGGGTTCGGGCAAGTCATCCTTGGCGTTTGATACGATCTTTGCCGAAGGCCAGCGCCGCTATGTCGAATCGCTTTCGGCCTATGCGCGCCAGTTTTTGTCGATGATGGACAAGCCGGATGTGGATTTGATCGAGGGTTTGTCGCCGGCGATTGCGATTGAGCAAAAAACCACCTCGCACAATCCGCGTTCGACCGTGGGCACGGTGACGGAAATTTACGATTATCTGCGCCTGTTGTTTGCGCGTGCCGGTACGCCGCATTGCCCCGATCACGACCTGCCTTTGCAAGCGCAGACGGTCAGCCAGATGGTCGATCATGTGCTGGCCTTGCCCGAAGAATCGCGCTTGATGCTGCTCGCGCCGGTGATTCATGCACGCAAGGGCGAATATCGCCGTTTGTTTGACACGCTGCGCGGGCAGGGATTTTTGCGCGTGCGGGTGAATGGCGTGGTGATGGAGCTGGACGACGTGCCGGAGCTGGATGCCAAGTCCAAGCATACGGTCGAGGTGGTGGTGGATCGCTTCAAAGTGCGGCCGGATGCGGCGCAACGCCTGGCGGAGTCGTTTGAAACCGCACTGAATCTGGCCGAAGGCGTGGCGAAAGTGGTGAGCATGGCCGCAGAAGGTGAAACGATGGGCAACATCGACATGACCTTTTCCGCGCGCCACGCCTGCCCGGTGTGCGGCTTTTCGCTCACCGAACTTGAGCCGCGCATGTTCTCGTTCAACAACCCGCAGGGTGCGTGCCCAACCTGTGACGGCATCGGCATTCAAAGCTTCATGGATCCGGCCAAAGTGGTGGGGCATCCCGAATTATCCCTGGCGGGCGGGGCGATTCGAGGCTGGGATCGACGCAATGCTTATTTCTTTGCCATTATCCAAAGCCTGGCCGCGCATTATGGTTTTGACCCGGAAACACCCTGGCAAGAGCTGACGCAGCAGGCGCGTGATGTGGTGTTGCACGGCTCCGGCAAGGTCAAAATCGAATTTAACTATATCGGCGAACGCGGCAAAACGAACACTAAAAGTCACACATTTGAAGGTGTGTTGCCCAATATGCAGCGCCGTTATCGTGAGAGCGATAGCCTGGCGGTGCGCGAGGAGCTGGCCAAATACCTGTCCGAACAACCCTGCCCCGACTGTGGCGGCGCGCGCATCAACCGCACCGCACGGCATGTGAAAGTCGGCGCGATGAATTTACCGTCGATCACGCGCCTGCCGGTCGATCAAGCCGCCAACTATTTTGCCAACCTCGCCCTGCCCGGTCAGAAAGCCGAAATTGCCGAAAAAATCATTAAAGAAATTCACGCCCGCCTCGGCTTTCTGGTCAATGTCGGCCTGAATTATCTTTCACTGGATCGCAATGCCGACACGCTTTCCGGCGGCGAAGCGCAACGCATCCGTCTTGCCAGCCAGATTGGTTCCGGTCTGGTCGGCGTGACCTATATTCTGGACGAACCGTCCATTGGCCTGCACCAGCGCGACAACGACCGCCTGCTTGGCACACTCACCCGCCTGCGCGAATTGGGCAATACGGTCATCGTGGTTGAGCATGACGAAGACGCGATTCGCGCCGCCGATTTTGTGGTCGATATTGGCCCCGGCGCAGGCGTGCATGGCGGGCAGATTATCGCCTCCGGCACAGCGGATGAGATTGCCGCCAACCCGAACTCGCTCACCGGCGGTTATTTGAGCGGACGTTTGGCAATTCTGCCGCCGGAAAAACGGGTGCCGCGTGATGCGGAAAAACTGCTGGTGTTAGAAGGTGCCAGCGGCAACAACCTGCAAGGCGACCGGCTTGAAATCCCGGTCGGTCTGTTTACCTGCGTTACCGGCGTGTCTGGTTCGGGCAAGTCCACGCTGATTAACGACACGCTGTATAAAATCGCCGCGCAAGCATTGAACCGCGCCAGCACCACGCCCGCGCCGTTTGATGCAGTGCATGGCATGGAACATTTCGACAAGGTGATCGACATCGACCAAAGCCCGATTGGGCGCACGCCGCGCAGCAATCCGGCCACCTATACCGGCCTGTTCACGCCCATTCGTGACCTGTTCGCTGGGGTTCCCGAATCACGCGCTCGCGGTTACGGGCCGGGGCGCTTTAGCTTCAACGTCAAGGGTGGGCGCTGTGAAGCCTGCGAAGGCGACGGCATGTTGAAGGTCGAAATGCACTTTTTGCCCGATGTCTACGTCGAATGCGAGGTCTGCAAAGGCAAACGCTACAACCGCGAAACGCTGGATATTCGCTACAAAGGCAAAACCATTGCCGATGTGCTGGCCATGACAGTGGAAGATGGCGTGGAGTTTTTCAGCGCCGTGCCAAGCTTGGCGCGCAAGCTGCAAACCTTGCAGGAAGTCGGCTTGGGCTATCTGCGCCTAGGGCAAAACGCGACTACGCTTTCCGGCGGCGAAGCGCAGCGCGTCAAGCTTGCCAAGGAGTTATCCAAACGCGATACCGGACGCACGCTGTATATTCTGGACGAACCGACCACCGGTCTGCATTTTCATGATGTCGCCCAACTCTTGCGCGTGATTCATACCCTGCGCGATCACGGCAACACGGTCGTAGTGATTGAACACAATCTGGACGTAATTAAAACCGCCGATTGGGTGATTGACCTGGGGCCGGAAGGCGGCAAGGGCGGCGGAAAAATCATTGCGCAAGGTACACCACTGGAGGTTTCCAAGGTTGCCGCATCGCATACCGGGCATTATTTGCAGCGCTTTTTTGCCTAAACGGAACGTGTATGCGCGCAAGCAGGGACGAGGTGCACATGGGCGCAATTCCAACCCTCTGTGCGCTCCGTGCTCTCTGTGGCTAACCGGCCTCAGTTATCGCCTGAACCCATTGGTAATCGGCAAGCGCCGCTCCCGTCCAAAGGCGCGTGCAGTGATTTTCACGCCGGGCGGTGCCTGGCGACGTTTGTATTCAGCCAAATCGACCATGCGGATAATGCGCCGCACGGTCGATTCGTCAAAACCACGCGCCACAATCTGCTCAATGCCTTCCATGCGCTCGATATAGGCCGCAAGAATTTCATCCAAAACAGGATACGGCGGCAGGCTGTCTTCATCTTTTTGATCGGGGCGCAACTCTGCAGAAGGTGCGCGAGTAATGACGCGCTCAGGAATCACCGCGCCCAAGCTGTTGCGGTATTCCGCCAGGCGATACACCAGCATTTTGGGTACATCCTTTAACGGCGCAAAGCCGCCCGCCATATCGCCGTACAAGGTGGCATAGCCGACCGCCATCTCGCTTTTATTGCCGGTGGTGAGCAGCAATTTGCCGCTGGCATTGGAGAGCGCCATCAGCACCACACCGCGCGAACGGGCTTGCAGGTTTTCATCGGTCGCGCCCGTGGGTTCGCCGCCCAGTGCAGGCGTGAGCATCTGGCGAAAGCTCAAGTACGATGGTTCAATCGGAATGACATGATGACGCACGCCCATCGTATTGGCCTGCGCCAAGGCATCATCATTACTCATATCCGAGGTATAACGACTGGGCAGCAACACCACTTCAACCTGCGCCGCACCCAGCGCATCGACGGCCAGCGCCAGGGTCAGCGCCGAATCAATGCCGCCGGAAAGCCCAAGCAATGCACCTTTGAAGCTGTTTTTGTGCGCATAGTCACGAATCGCCAGCACCAATGCACGGTAGATAGCCGCCGTTTCAGCAAGCGGCTCGCATTGAAGCGCATCAACGAGCGTCAAGCGCCCATCCTCACCCAGCGCCACGCAGCCCAACGCCTCCTCAAACATCGGCAAGCGATGCACCACCGCGCCGCTGGCATCCATCACCATCGAACCGCCATCAAACACCAGCTCGTCCTGCCCACCAACCAGATTGACGTAAATGATCGGCAAACCGCTTTCACTCACTCGCGCGCGCAACACCTGCTCGCGGCTGTCCGGCTTGTCATATTGATAGGGCGAGGCATTCAGGCTCAGTACGCAACGCGCCCCCGCACGCTTGGCTTGATTCACCGGGCCGGCGTGCCAAATATCTTCACAAATCGTTAGCGCCAAACCATCGTCAAACACGCGTGATTCCCCCCCGGCGGTGAAATAACGCAACTCATCAAACACGCCGTCATTCGGCAAGACTTGCTTGTAATAACGCGCCACAACCTCACCATCACGCAACACCAAGGCCGCGTTATAACGCCCATGCGGCATTTTTTCCGGCAGACCAATCACTACGCTGATTCCGCGCGGCAGATCACGCCGCAACTGCGCCACGGCGGCCTCAACCGCCGCCATAAAATCCGGGCGTTTAACCAAGTCTTCTGGCGGATAGCCCGTCAGTGCCAACTCGGGAAACACCACCACATCGGCCTGAAACTGCGCCTTGGCGCGGCGTGTCCAGTCGAGAATTTTGGCGGC
>DYLI01000074.1 GCA_020722165.1 Halothiobacillus neapolitanus
CACCCACCCGCATTTGTTCCATAAGCGGCCTTATGATCGTGCGGGATGCGACAGCGCTAGGAAGATGTGGCGCATGGTGGGTGCTCGAAGGTTGGTTTGTGTTTAGTGGGCGGTGTGGGTTAGTCAATAAGTTTTATATAGGACTTACGCAAAGTTGGCTTTACCCCCTCTCCCCTCGCGGGAGATGGTTGGGGAGAGGGGGCAGAGAAGTCTCTAAAAACAGAGGCTTATGCCAATGTCCCCACCCTCTCCCCAGCCCTCCCCCATCAAGGGGGAGGGAGTTAAATCCGCTCGCTGCGTAAGTCCTATTATAGAATTTGCAGTACCCATGCGCCCAATTAGTGAAGTGGCATGGCCAGTTCATCGAGAATGTAGGTGCCGCCTTCAAAGTGACCAAATAGCCGCTTGGCATTACCGTCTTGCCATGCGTCACATTCATGAGTCCATGGGTTGTGTTTGCCGCGCAGGGGTTTGAAGTCGAGGCTTTTGAGATTTTTGCCGTTGTGCAGATATTGGATCAGATCGTCGATGCGTTCGTTGATGCGGCGCTTTTCCAAGGCAGATGTTTTAAGTGTGCTGGATAAAAAGCTTGGTGCAAAAGCGAGTTTGCTATCAAAGCTTTCGTAAACTTCTTCTTCATATATGGCTTGGTGTCCTTCGTTCCAGATGACTTGCCCCCAGGTGGATAAGGTGTATTCGTCATCGATTTCGAGCAGAAACTCTCTCGGCATGTCCTGAATGTCTTCTACTGTTGTTTTCAGGCCGAAATTCATGCGGCGAAAGGCGTGGAGATGTTTGCGAATGATGTCCTTGGTATCGAGTATGAAAGGCAGACGAGGCAGGCGGATGAGTTGCCCCGTGCGTTCAAAGGTATAAACGCATTCGTCAGCATAAATAGTTCCAAGGGCTTGCATGTAGCCTTGGACACCTTTAAAGCCACCGGTGAGGTTGAAGATGACCCGATAGCCGCCGTCACGCATTCCTTTGACCTCTTCGTGGCAAAGTCGAGCGAGTTCGCTGGCACCTTGGTTGAAGTCATCAATGCTGTTCGTGCGCAGTTGGGGGATGACCTTGACCTCGGCTTGCGCTCCTTGCTCTTCGATTTTGCTTTGTATCAATTCGGCAGTTTTCTTGCCGAGCCAGGTATCGCTAGCAATCAACCAATGAAGACTGTTTTGATTGTCAAGTTTGCCTTGGTCAAGGATGAAAAGGCCTGAGAGTTCGGCTGAAAGTTTTTTGCTTTTTTCAGTGTCGGCTTGAAGGAGTTGCTCCAGAGCTTGGTCGAGAATGCGTGTCAGCGCTTCGCGTTCGTCTGGCGGTATGCTGTTAGGGTCGGTGGTATTTGCATGTTTGGTCAGCAGACTGCGCAATCGGTCTGCTTGATCACCAAAGGTGTTAAGACAGTTGGTGAGCAGGCTGGTGCCGCATGTTGAAAGGATGAGTTTACGCATGGTTTAGAAGTACCCTGATATTTATTGACGAGGAAAGCGCTGTATGGATCTAGCAAGGATATGAGCCTTATCGCCTAGCATCTGTCGGACTTAAGACGATCTGGCTGCAAAAGCCGCTGACCGGTGCATATTTCACTGATTTTTTAGCCAATAGTCCCCGCTATTGCCGAAAAAATCGTCAAAATCTGCCCTCAGTCGGCGGTCTTTTCGCTTAAGCCGCTTAAGTCCGTCAGGCTGCTAGGTGATGTTAGGAGTTTAGCCGTGTAGATGGGTATTGATACGCCCGAGCAAACTTTCCAGTTGTTTGGTAAGCCGTTCACGGTTTTTAATGAGTTTTTCAAGATGCAAGATATCCGGTGGGGTACCGTGCGCCATGCTGTTCCGCAGGTTTTTTAGATCCCAATAGGCTTGACTAAACCATTGAGAGTGGTTGCCTTCTTTAATCAAATTTTCGGCGGCTTTGCGATGATCGAAGTTGTGAGGATCTTGGTTGACCGCTTGTGCTTGGTGTGAAATCAGTGCTTCAAAACCAAGGATGCAGGCACGTAGATAGTCGCCGCGCTTGAGGGCGCGTTGTGCCAAAAGGTGTTGCTGTTTGGCAAGATTGTCTCCTTTAGCCCATTGCAGCTTTTGTTTGAGTTGCGCCTGGAACAGGTTGCTTGCGCCTTTCAGTGGGGTGTCGAGAAGGGGGAGTAGTGTTTGCAGGCTACGCGCGGCATTTGCGATCTGGGTGGTGGTTTCATAGAACGCTGCGTCAACCAGGCAGCGCGCCTTGTCGGCGGGCAGGCCGTCGGCTTCAAGCAGAGGTGCGAATACACCATAGTCACCGTTGGCATCAAAGCGATCCAGAGCGCTTACCCATTGCTGTACGGCATTCAGACCATCGAGGCGTATGACTGGGGTGTTGCCGGCTTGGGTCATGTCCAGCGCGCCATACCACAGGGCTTCAACGCTTAATTGTGCGCGCAGGCGTTCGAGCATGGCGGCGGACAGGAAGCCGATAATGGCGAGGTGTCGAAAGCCATGCGTGATGTCGATGTGGATGTTGGTTTGTTGCTTGCCGAGGGTGTCGGCAATGACGTGCAGAATGCCAATTTGCTCTTCATCGCTTTGGCCGTTGGGGATAAGGCGTAACACGACTTCGTGGGCAATGGATTCTTGAAGCAGCGGTGTGACACGGTCGAGTAAATTCTGGGTGACGGCACCTTGGCTTTCCGCGTCCATGAGTTCCAGGCGCAGGGTTTCGTTGTGGTCGTGGTCAGCAAAGTGTTCGATGAGTACACCCCACATGCTGCCTGCGGTGCCGAGGATGACGAGGGTTTTAGGTTTCAGATGTTCGGCCAGAGCCAGACCGAAAAAAGGCGTTTTAAGCTGAGTCAGGTCGTTAAATTGGTAGGTGGCTTCACGGTAGCCCGTTTGGGTGTTGTCGCGGCCTTTACCCAAAATGGTGATTAGTGTGGTGCTCATGGGGTGTTCTCCGGGTGTGTCAGGCGTGGGGATCAAGGGCGAGTTTCAAGCAGGCTGGGGCTGTGAAAATGCAACCAGCCGAGCTCATAGGGGAGGCTCGCAAGTTCTGCGGCATCGAGGATGCGGCCTTCGGGTAGGCGTTGGGTTAGGCGCAATACAAGGGCGCTGTCGCCGGGTTGGAGTTTGGCGGCAATGCGGTTAACGGGCACGGGGCGTTGTAGCAGCTCGCTTAAGAGTTCGGCGGTGGCGGCGTGGCCGATGGCCGATTGCACCTCGTGGCCGCTGAGCATGGCGCGGGCGGTTTCGGGCGTGAGTGGGCCTTCAAAGTGCCACAGCCCGTAGGTGGTGAGGATGGGGGTGTTGAGCAGGTAGATCATGGCGCGGTTCCGTGGGTGGGGTTGGCCGACATGATAGGGATGGTTGCTCAGTGTTTCGGGGGTGGAAAGCTTTTGGCTCGGTAAGGCGTTAGGGGCGCAGGCTTTCGATGGCGATGCCAAGCGCCGGCGCAAGGGTTAGCCAAGCGCGGTCGGCGGTGAGCACGGTGGCGTTAAGTTGTTGGGCGGTGGCAAGGCAGGCGCGGTCACCCAGCGAGAGGCCGAGGGGGCGGGTCGTTTGCCTTAGGCCTGCGGTGGCGCGTGCCAGATCAGTGCCGTATTCGATAATGTGCAGATTGGCATCTTCAATGGTCGTCCACGCCTGTTCCGGGGACATGCCCCAGTCCATCAGGCGGGTGAGCACTTCCGTGAGGTTGACGCTGGAGATCAGGCAAGGGCGTTCAAACAGAGCGCGCTCGACACGCTCCGCGCCGGGTTCGCGGTTGAGGTAGGCCAGCACGGCGGAGGCATCCAGCAGAAATTTACTCACGGGCAGCCTCGGCGCGGCGTTCTGCGATGAGTTCGTCTACAAGTGAGACACCTTCTGGCACATATTGACGCACCAAATCTTGGGCGCGGCGCAGGCGTTCGCGCCGGGTGGTGAGGCGTGCTTCGCCATCCACGAGATCCCAGAGCACGGTATCGCCTTCCTTAAGTTCTAATGCTTTGCGTATGGCGGCGGGGATGACGACGCGCCCGCCTTCTGACATTTTCATGGTGTACATGGCATTTGTGTCCATTGATGGGGTTAAGTGTCAATGTAGTTCTTGTGTGTCAGATTGGCAAGCTTGGGTTAGATTTCGCCTTTGAGCTTTTGAATGGCTTCGTTGATTTGCTGCTTGCGCTCTTTTTTGCTGGGTGTGCCCCATGCTTTGCTCATTGTTATGGCGAGTTGCTCCCCAGCGGCTGTGCGGCTGCGCGGGTCGTTCCATGTCAATGCGGTTTGCATAAATTGAATGCGTTGGGTGTCAAAGGCACTGCCGGGTCGGTAGGCACTCTTACGCGCAGTTTCGAACTGTTGACAGAAGGTTCCGACCTGCTTGAGGTTTTCTTCATGCGCTAGGTCTTCGGGGGAGAGCTTGTCGATGCGTTTGGTTTCATTGGCCTGTTGCTCGGCTTCGATGCGTTCTTTTTCAGCGCGCCGTTCTTTTACGAGGTCACGCCTCATCGCCCCATAGCCGACGGCGGTTTTGGCGCCGAAGCCCAGCCACTCAAAAGCGTGTTCAAAGGCGGCGGTGAGCAGGGTTTTCCAGTGTTCACCTTCGACAAGATGCGGCGCATGGCGGCCTAGCAGGGTGGTATCGCAGGTGATAAAGAAGCTGAAGTTTGAGCCCGGCGGGATGGTGAGGAAGCTTAGGGGGTTGGGGCTGCCGGAGTCGTGGGGGGAGATGCTGTTGCCACTTTTGCGGTCGCTTTTTTGCTGGTAATAGTGCGACTGGTGCGGGGTCATGATTTCGACCGTGAGGCTGTTGCCCTCGATTTGCGGGATCACATCCCAGAAGGTGAGCGCACCGCGCAGGTGTTGTTTGTCGCCGTCTTGGGATTCGAGGCCGAACAGGATATCGAGCAGGGCGATGCGGATCACGTTCTTGCCGAGGGTGATTTCAATGTTTTTTTCCGCCGACCAGCCGTGGTTCTCGCCCCATTCACCCGAGGCCAGTTCGCGCGCGGCCTGACGCAGCACGCCCTTGACGCCAGAGCCGGGCAGGTAGGGCAGGCCGTAGGGGTTCAAAAAGGCAAAGCCGTTTTCAAGTGGGTGTTCGTTGCCAAGGCCGGTGGTGAAGGGTGCGGTGGCTCGGGCTGCGAGGAGGATGCCTTCATGTGGCAATACGCTGGCAAATCCGGCCTGTTGGCGGGTTTGTATGGATTGCATGACCTTCTTGTCGGCGGCGTTGATCGCTTGGGCCTCTTTGAGGGCGGAGACTTTGTTTTCGTCTTTAAAAGCACGCTCTTCCTTGTCTTTTCCGGCCACGCGGTAGTTGATGTCGTGGGTTGTCCACAACGCATCGCAGCTACGGTTATTTATGCCCCACAGTTTGAGGAACATGCCAAAGCGCATCCCGGGTGAGGCGTCTTTGAACTCTTGCCCGAGATATTTGGGTACGGCGGCAATGGGCATGTTCAGTTTCCTCCGTTGCGTGCAGCAGCCATTTGGCGCAGCCATTTGAGCCAGGCGAAGGCTTCGGTGGTGATGTCTTGAAAGTGACGAGGTTCGGCTTGCATCAGGTGCGGCATAAATTTGTCAAATTCCTTGGGCGTTTTACATTGTTCATGCAGCCAGTCGCGCAGATGCTGGGCGAGGGTTTCGTGCCGTCCGCCCTTGTCGTGCAACCAGGCCATGACCTGCATCAGACCGCTGTTCATGATTAAAGCCGGTAAGCCCTTGGCGTCGTTCATGTAATCTTTGCCGTGCTTTTCCAAGCCATCGGCGGCTTTTTTCCAGGCGTGTTCGGCACGCTTTTGTTCCAGTGTCTGCTTGCTCATTACTTGCCCCCCTCAACCCGCGCAATCACCAAACCGCGCCCGGTGGTGGCGTCGCCGCCGATTTGCAGCAGTTTGCCGTCAATTAGCGCCTTGATTTTGTACATCACCTCTTCGGCTTCGAGTGTTTCGTCCTTGTTGCCGCTGCGGGTTTTGCTGGTCATAAGCGGGGCGAGCAGCAGTGATTCCGGCGGTAGGTTTTCGGTGTAGTACAGGCCGCCATCCGCCGCCGTGCCGGTGTCGGCATCGATGCGTACATGCGGTTCGATCAGCATGGCGTTTTCGGCAAAGTAGGCAAAATCGGTGTCGGAGAGCACGACGAGGTCAGTTGCCAGCTTTTCGCGGAAGAAGTCGTAGGCGGTATCGCTGGGCAAGGCGCGGCTGGCAAGGTTGCGGGCGATGGCGGCTAGGGTTTCGGATGCCTTTGCGACATATTCAAACGCTTCCAGATGCAGTTTGTCTTTGTTTGCGCCCGCTAGAAGATGGGGATTGACGATCAGGCAATCACCCTCCTTAAGCTCGGGCAAGTTAAGCCAATCGGTTGTCGCGCCGACCTGATTCAGTAAGCGCTGCGCCCGCGCCAGTGCGAGCGGGCAGGTGGCGTAGACATAGCCGCCGCGCAGCGAGCGAATGGGTAGCGCTACTGTTTGCGCATCGCCAAAGCTCACCGCACCGGCGTGCAACTCGCCGGAATTGGAGTCCGGCCCCAAAATGCGGTTGATGAATGCTTCCTGCCCGCCCAGTGCGCGCCAGCCATGCCGCACCGCGCCCTTGATGCCAGAACCGGCAAAACTTGGGTGATTGGTGTGGCGTTCGCGCTGGATGGGGTTGTCGATGACACCAATGGCTTGCCCCGCGCCCATGTGGACGGGGCTTGTGGCGTAGAGAAAGACGGCGGCGTGTTGTTCAAACATGGTCGGGCTCCTTGATGGTGTGTTGCGGGCGGCCTGTGGCCAGTAGATTGACGATGAGGCGGTCTTGCTTGGTGGGCGAGTTTGTAAAAATAAGCGGCTCTTTCATGCGTGGCGCCTTGTTACCAGCAACCCAGTGCTAGGCGGTTGAAGCCCTCGGCGCGGCGTGCATCGGCTTTCAGAGGCTCGTGCCACAGGCCGACCGACTGCATATGCTCCAGCGAGGCGGCGTGAACGCTGGGATCGAGTTCCAGCCAATAGACGCTGCCGGTGGGGGCGACACGCTCGGCGGGCTTGGGCTGCCCCTTGCCATCACGAGCGGCTAAATCCCAGCCGGAGATGACTTCCGCACGCGGTACGGCGGCGCAGACAATCCAGCCGGTGATGCCGTGCAAATCAAAACGGATGGCCCCATCCTCGCGGCGCACGTCTGACCGTGACCCAGTGGGCAGCCAGCCGTGGACAAACACACCGGGGCTGGTGAGTATCAGCCGGCAGCGCTGCGTTGAGGCGATGGCGGCGTAGTCTGGTTTCGGCGGGCGGTGCTCAATGGTGTGGATGGTTGCGCCGCGCCCGTCGCCGCCGAAGCGCAGCAAGCCGCTTGCGGGTGGTGTGGCTCCGCTGACGCTAACAAGGAAGCCGACATCTGGTTTGAAGGCAATGGCTTGCAGCGAGAACAGTTTGCCTTCCTCGGCGCTGCGCGTTTCAACCGACAGGCCGACACCCACCCGCTCGTCGATACGCCAAAGCGCGCTGGATTTCACCAGGTGTTCAGGGCTGAGCGGCTGGCCGTGTAAATAGCGTTCAAAGCCGGCTTGCGTGAGCCAATATCCGCCGCTGGGTTTGGCGCGGGTGGTTTCCGCCAAAACCGGGTGCAGCGGCAGTGGGTTGGCGCTGCCGATGCCGCTGGCAAGCGCGGTGGCTTGGGCGCGGCGGGCGGCGGGTGTCGCGTTATCGTCTTCAACAATGGATAAATCGGCAGGCGCGGCGATTAAGCGCTCGATTTTGCCATCTGCTTGGCGCCGCGCCAGATGAAAGGCGGCAAGGGTGAAACTGCCGGGTGCAGCGGGTGTGCCCAAGCTGGCATGGGCAACCTGCCCACGGGCGAAGGCGCTAAAGTCGATGCCTTCAACGGCCAGCATGTGCGAGCGAATCGCGCCTGCCGCTACCGATGGCCAAGGGGGAATGAGTGCCTCGCCATAGCTGCCAGGCTCGCCGAATAGTTTATTGCCGCGCAGGATGAGTACATCAAGCGGTTCGATAAAGCGGGTGTGCAGCGTGTTCATGCGTCACCTCCCAGTGCAACGTCATGTCGGGTTTCACGGGCGAGGAATTCGGCCACGGTGAGGAAGTTTTCCAACCAGTCCC
>DYLI01000002.1:0-2490 GCA_020722165.1 Halothiobacillus neapolitanus
CCGGGTTGACCAGAATCAGCTTGCCGTGATTGGCGACGGGTTTGCGTGCGCGGGTGGCATCGACGATGCAAATGCGTTGCAGTAGGCCGACTTGCGGCGCGGCAATGCCCACCGCGCCGGGGCCGTTGGCGCAGGTTTCCAGTAAATCGTGCACGAAATCACGCAACTCGGCGTTGAAGTGTTCGACGGGTTCGCAGATGGTTTTCAGGCGGTTGTCGGGGTAGAGAACAATGTCGCGCAAGGCCATGTTAGCCTCGCATCAATTCAATCGGTTCAAGATGGATGCGCATGTCGGCGGGGAATTTGCCGAGCGCCTGCTCCAGTGTCTCGTAGCCTTGCTGAGCCACGCCTTCGATGTTCATGATGTAAATCGGGCTGGTTTCGCTGCCTGCGACATCGGAACGCAAGTCGGTGATGCTCAGACCCGCGTGCGCGAGGGTGTCGGTCACTTCGGCCACGATGCCCGCACGATCCGCGCCGTAGACCGTGATGCGTACATCCGGCTCGACGCGGCGGTGCAGACCCGCATTAAGTTCATCCACGTGCACGCGCAGCTTGAATTCGTTGCGCACCGACTCAAGCAGACCCTTGAGGTGTACGCCGTCGCCGTCAATACCAACCATGAGCATGATGGTAAACAGGCCGCCTAAGCGCATCATCGAGGCTTCGCCCAGTTCAGCGCCTGCGCCAAGCAGTACGCGGGACACAGCGGCGACAATGCCGGGTTGATCCGGGCCGACGAGGGTGAGAAGTTTCCAGTGGGGTGTGTTCATGTGGGGTTTCCAAAAGTAAGGCGCACGATATTACAGAAATGGGTGTCAGCTTGATGAATTTGAATATAAATTCATTTTAGCCACAGAGGTCACAGAGTTTTTTGAGGTGAAAACCGTGTGTTCTGGCGTGCTTTGAGTAAGCCTTTTGCGGGCAAGTCCGCAACGGCATGTAATCTAAAAAAATCACGGTTTTGTACTCTGAGGTCTCTGTGTCCTCTGTGGCTAATTAAGGTTTTAATCTCTCCAAATCAAGCTCGCCATGCGCCCGGTGGGCGTTTCGCGGCGATAGGAGAAAAAGCGCGGGTCGTTGAAGCTGCATAACTCGCCGCCGTGGATGCTTTGGATACCCGCCGCATGGCAGCGCAGGCGGGCGAGCTGATACAGGTCGGCTTGCCAATGCCCGCGACGGGTGCTTGGGGTGAAGGCGCTAGTGGCGGCGGGGTCGTGTTCGGTAAATGCCTGGTAAACGTCTCCACCAACTTCAAAGGCCGCTTGGCTAATGGCAGGGCCGAACCAGGCAAGGATGTCGCTTGGCGGGCTGCGGAAATGAGTGAGCGTCGCTTCGAGTACGCCCGCGTGCAGCCCGCGCCAGCCCGCGTGTGCTGCCGCAATTTCGGCGCCGTCACGCGAGGCAAACAGCACCGGCAAGCAGTCGGCGGTGAGTACGGCCAGCACCATGCCAGGCTGATCGGTGTAGGCTGCATCGGCGCGCGGCGGTTGGGTCGGCGTATTTTCGGGCGTGGCACGGTGGACGCTAATGCCGTGGACTTGCTCTAACCATAGCGGTTCGCTGGGCAGAGCAAGGTGCTCACACACCAGGCGGCGGTTTTCTTGCACATGCGCAGGCGTGTCACCGACATGGGTGGCAAGGTTGAGTTCGGCGTAGGGCGCAAGGCTGATGCCGCCGAAACGCGTGGTTTGTGCCGAGTGGATGGAACTTGGCAGCAGCCAGGCAGGGCGCAGGATAGTCATGCAGTCACTTCACTTAGCCCTGTGCGGGCAGGGTAGGCTGCTCATTTGTGCTTCAATCCAGCTTTCGGCTTCTGCATTGACTTCGCTGGCCTTGCGCCCTTGGGTTTCGATCAGCGGGCCAATGCGCAAGGTAATGGTCATCGGCGTTTTGATAAACGACCCACGCGGCCAGGCGCAACCCGCGTTGTGCGCAATCGGCAGGATGCGCGCGCCGTTCTGGGTGGCAAGGAGTGCGCCTCCGGGCTTGTACTTGCCGCGCTCGCCGACCGCCGTGCGCGTGCCTTCGGGGAAAATAATCACCCAGCGGCCTTGTTTGAGGCGATCCGCGCCTTGCTCAAGCAATTGGCGCAGCGCGTCGCGCCCGGCGCTGCGATCAATCGCAATCGGCTGATTGACGGCTAAGCCCCAGCCGAAAATCGGCAGGCGCATCAGTTCGCGCTTGAGCACAAATGCCGGGCCATCAAACAGCACGGGGAAGATAAAGGTTTCCCAGGTGGATTGATGCTTGGCCAGCACCACGCCACCGAGACCATCCTGTGGAATCTCGCCTTCGATTTTCCAGCGCACGCCGCAGGTAATGCGCAGCCAATGCACCGCCAGCCAGTTCCATGGGCGCATCAAACGGTAACGCAATGGTGCGGGAGTCAGGGCGGTAATGGCGATGATCGGCAGATAGGCGATAAGAATCAGCCATAGACCCAGATTAAAAAGCGCAGCGCGCAGAAAGCCAAAAGCAGTGTTCAAG
>DYLI01000002.1:2590-40821 GCA_020722165.1 Halothiobacillus neapolitanus
CCATAGACCCAGATTAAAAAGCGCAGCGCGCAGAAAGCCAAAAGCAGTGTTCAAGTGGATGTAACCTGAGGGGCGAAACGTCGATGTGATGAGAATGGCATTGGTGGACGGGTTTGGGCAAGGGGTGCGTAAGCCCTATAAATCAAAAGCCCCGCCTTTTGAGAGGGCGGGGCTTTTGGTCGCATGAACCCACCGTGAGGTGAGTATCAAGGTTTTACGCGCGGCTGCGGTATTCACCAGTGCGGCTGTCGATGGAGACTTTTTCGCCAATTTCGATGAAGGAGGCAATCTGGATTTCGTGGCCGTTGGCCAGTTTGCCGATTTTCATCACTTTGCCGGAGGTGTCGCCACGGTTGGCGGGTTCGGTGTAGACGATTTCGCGCACGATGGTGTTGGGCAGTTCGGCGGAGATGGCTTTGCCGTCGTAGAAGGTGACTTCAACTTTGTCTTCCATGCCGTCAACCATGAAGTTGATGACATCGCCGAGGTTGTCTTTTTCCACTTCATACGAGTTGTATTCTTCGTCCATAAACACGTAGAGCGGGTCGGCGAAGTAGCTGTAGGTACACTCTTTTTTATCGAGAATGACTTGTTCAAACTTGTCGTCGGCTTTGTACACGGTTTCGGTACTGCTGCCGCTGAGCAGGTTTTTGAGCTTCATTTTGACAATGGCGGAGTTGCGGCCGGATTTGCTGAAGTCAGCTTTGAGGATGACCCAGGGGCTGCCGTCGATCAGCATAACGTTGCCGGCGCGGAATTCTTGTGCGGTTTTCATTAGGAAAAATCCAAAGTTTTGGGTTGAAAAAGTTTGCGGGCGACATTTTAGCCTGTGGAGGCTGAAAAGGCGACGAGGTTGAGAAGGTTTTGGCTTAAATCAGGCACTTGGGCAAGGGCGGTACTGCGTGCGGCGTACCATGCGTGCTGTTGGTGCAGATTGTTCAAGAGCGTGTAGGCATCGGTTTCATCTTTCAAGATGCCATTCCAGTGCCGCATCCATGCGCAAAGTTGCGTGAGATGCTCGGCGTGGTCGTGTGCGGTGTAGGTGGCGAGAAACGCATTCAGTTTGTCGTGATGCGCTTGGTCTGCGGTGGGGTAAATTTGCCAAATCAAGGGTTTGCCCGCAAAGAGCGCGCGGGTGAGCGACTCTTCGCCGCGCACGAAGTTGATGTCGCACAGCCAGAGCAAGCGGTCGTATTCCGCTTGGGGCAGGAAGGGCAGGATATGCAGGGTGAGGTTGCCGTGCTGGATGCTGTCGCCTGCGTTCAGGTCGGGGTTTTGGGTAAGCTCGCGCAGGCTGTTGAGCAGGCGGCTGGCGGGGAGGTAGGCGGTGATGGCTTGGGGGGCGTGGCTCAGGCTAGTCAGGAGCGCACCAAGTTGCGGGTTTTCGTAGGCGAAAAGCGATATTTTGAGGCTGGTATCCGCAGGTGGGGGAATATGCCAAGCCTCGCACCAGGCCTGTTGTTGATCGGGGCGGGCAAGAAAAGCGTCGCGTTGCGTGAGCAGGTTTTTCTCGCGCAATAGGCCGCCGCTGTTGGGCAATAGGCTGGGAATGATGAAGTGCTTGCCAAGGCCATGGGCGAGCAGGGAGGTTTGGCCGTGGACGTTGCTCACCCAATCTTCGCAGCTCATGTATTCGAGGTTGATCCACACGGGTTGCGGCGGGCGCTGCATGGCTTGCACATAGCGTGCGGGCAGGGTGCAGCCGAAGGTTTCGATCACCACCTGGGCCGGGGTTATGTCGGGAAATTCGCTCGTCCATTGATGAACTTGAACGCCATGCAGGGCTTGCTGCGCCATGTTTTGCGTGGACGGAACCAGTGGCTTGAGTGCGTCGAGATTGTCCACAAACAGGCGCACCTGCTGGCCGTGGTCGTGATGCAGAATGTGTGCCAAACGCCAGCAGGTACCGATGTCGCCAAGGTTGTCGATGACGGTGCAGAAAATGTCCCAGTGTCGGCTGTTCATGCAACTTTAGAGGGCGAGGCGCTGGACGAGCCATGCGGCCATGTCGTCGATCTCTTTCATGCTGATGCCATGTGCCATGGGGTAGCTGTGCTGCTGGATATCGCGGTAGCCCAGTTCGGCCAGCGCGTCGCGGGTGTGGCTGGCGGCTTGGTGAGGGATAATGTCGTCATCCATGCCATGAGCGATGAACACGGGCGTTTGGCAGGCGGCGAGGCTGGGCGGGGGTAAAGGCGTGCGCGGTAGCCAGGTGGATAGCGCGAGCAGGCCGCCAAGGCGCTGCGGCTGGTGTAGTGCGCAGTGTATGGCGATCACGCCGCCTTGGGAAAAGCCGCCGAGGATAATATGTTCGGGCAGAATGCCTGTTGCAAGCTCGTCATCTATAAGTTGGCTGATACGCTGGCGACTGAGTTCAATACCTTGGGTGTCCATGCGGGCGTGGCTATTGAGGCCGTAGAGATCGAACCATGCAGGCATAATGTAGCCGCCATTGACGGTGACGGGTCGTGCGGGTGCGTCCGGGCAGTGAATGCGTGTTTTTAGCTGCGGATGCGCATTTTGCAGGCGGGCAGCCAAGGCTTGCGCGATGGGCTGCATGTCGTTGCCATCGGCACCGAGGCCGTGCAGCAGGATGAGGCTGAAAGTCATGGCATGTTGTGAGGGGAAAAGGTGAGCGACATTGTATTACGACCGATCGGTGTGGTGCGCACGCCGTTCGTGGAGAAATTCGGCATTCCGCGTCAGGGTGGGCTGGTGGATGAGATTCATGCGACGCTGGTGTTGGATGCGCCCTTCAACCGTGAGGCGGCGTGGCGCGGGATCGAAGGTTTTAGTCATCTGTGGCTTGTGACTTGGTTTCATGCCGACAAGGGCGCGGAAGCGGCGCTGACCGTGCGCCCGCCGCGTTTGGGTGGCAATGCACGTTTGGGGGTGTTTGCCACGCGCGCGCCATATCGGCCCAATCCTGTGGGCTTGTCCCTAGTGCGCCTGGTGCAGATGGAGCGGCTGGACAATGACAGCGTGTGTATACATGTGGCAGGCGCGGATGTGTTGGATGGCACGCCGTTGCTGGATGTGAAACCGTATCTGCCCTATGTGGAAGCCTTGCCGTACGCTCGCGGCGGCTTTGCGCCGGAGGATAGTGGGGCGCGCTTGAGCGTGATGTGGACGGAACAGGGTCGTGCAGCCTGCGTTGCGTGGTCGGCGCGCTATCCCGATTTGGAAGCATTGGTCGAGGCTTTGCTGGCGCGCGACCCGCGCCCGGCGTATCGCCGCGATGAAGATGGCGGGCGGGTGTACGGGATGCGCGTGCATGATCTGGATGTGCGCTGGCGGGTTAGTGATGGCGTGGTCGAGTTGCTGGATGTGGTCGAAGTCGCTAGCGATTAGGCCAGCGGCTGATCGAATTCAGGCCGCGAATTGCGCTGGAGAAGTTGAGCCACGGCAAGTTTAGGCGCTAGTCCTTCGTAAGCCACCTGATACACCGCATGAGTGATGGGCATGTCCACCTGATGCTCACAGGCCAGTCGCCATGCTTCGCGCGCGCTGGGCAGTCCTTCGACTGCTTGGGCAATCTGCGCCAGAGCGGCGGCAACGCTTTGCCCTTCGGCCAGTGCCATGCCGAAGCGACGATTGCGTGATTGGTTATCGGTGCAGGTGAGTATCAAATCGCCCAGACCCGCTAGACCCATCAGGGTTTCGCGGCGGCCTCCCATGACCTCGGCCAGACGCATGATTTCCGCCAGCCCACGGGTGATGAGAGCGGCGCGTGCATTGGAGCCAAAGTGCAGGCCATCGCTAATGCCTGCGGCAATGGCGAGTACATTTTTTACCGCGCCACCCAGCTCAACGCCAATCACGTCGTCTACGCGGTAGGCGCGGAAGCTGGGGCTGTGCAGCAGTGCGGCGACGTGCTCGGCAAAGGCGCAGTCATGCGAGGCGACGGTCACGGCGGTGGGCAGACCGGCAGCCACTTCGCGCGCAAAGGTTGGGCCGGAGATGATGGCGGGCGCGGCATGTTGCGGCATTTCTTCGGCAAAGACTTGATCGAGGCGTTTGGCCGTGCCGCTTTCCAAGCCTTTGCTCGCCCATGCAATCCGTGCGGAGCAGCGTGCAAGATGCGGGCGCAGTCCCTGTAGAAAAGCGCGAAAACCGCTACTGGGAACCACGATCAGAATAAGTTCGGCGCACTCCAGCGCTGTGCCAAGATCGGCAGTGGGCGTGAGTGCGTCCGGGAAAAGTGTTTCGGGCAGATAACGTGCATTGCAGCGGGCAAGGTGCATGGCACGCATCTGCTCGGGGTTGCGTCCCCATAAGCGCACGCGATGTTGGTTGCGTGCGAGATGGATGGCAAGAGCCGTACCCCATGCACCCGCGCCCAGCACGGCAATGTTTTGCGTACGGCTCATGCTGGGCGGAGTGCTTATTGAATCGTGCTGGGTGCGGGCGCTTCGGTTTGCTGCTGCATGTGCTGCATGTAGAGCGCGTCGAAATTGATCGGTTGGAGTAGCAGGCTGGGGAAGCCGCCTTTGACCACCAAGTCAGCCACGGTTTCGCGGGTGAAGGGAAACAGTTGGGTTGGGCAGATGCTGCCGATAATGTGCCCAAGTTCCGCGCCTTCAAAACCTGTGATGGTGAAAATGCCCGCGTGGGTCACTTCAGCGAGGAAGGCGGTTTCATTCTTGCCTTCGACTTCGGTGGTGGCCGTGGCGGTGATTTTCAAAGCCACTTCAAACACGCCTTCACCCAGCTGGCTGCTAGCGTTTTCAACTTGCACGTTGATATTTGGCTGCCATTCAGGGTTGAGGAAAATATGCGGTGCGCGTGGCGATTCGAAGGACACGTCCTTCAGATAAATGCGTTGCAGGGCAAATTGGCGTGGTGTTTCTTGGGCTTCGGACATGGTGCAATCTCTGAAAAATTAAAGGCTGATATGTTGGCTTAACCACTGTTTGAGCTGGGCGAGCTGCATGGCACCGCTGACGCGAGCAATTTCGCGCCCACCTTGAAACAGGGCAAGGGTAGGGATACTACGGATGCCAAATTGCTGACCGATGACAGGCTCGCTTTCGGTGTTGACCTTGGCGATTAGAAGCCTGGGTTCGAGGGTTTTGGCGGCTTCGTCAAGGACTGGAGCCATCATGCGGCACGGCCCGCACCACGGCGCCCAAAAGTCCACCAGAATAGGCAAATCGCTGCGCGTGATGTAGCGCTGGAAGTTGGCAGCGGTCAGTTCGAGCGGATGCGCAATAAAAAGTGGCTTGCCCGATTTGCCACACACCGGATTGGAGCCGAGCTTGTCGCGTGGTACGCGGTTAATGGTGCCATCGTGCGGCGAAACAATGTGTACTGCATCGGTCATTGTCCATCTCCTGAGTCAACGGTCGGGAATAACAGGGAATCAAGCAGGCCTTGCCGGTCAAGCTGCGCAATATCGCTAAAGCCGCCGACGGCCTGCTTATCAATAAAAATTTGCGGTACGGTGTGACGTCCGGAAAGAGCTTCCATCTCGTCCCACCGTGCGGGATCGCCATCCACCGTAATGTCGGTGTACTGCACGCCCTTGCGCTCAAGCAAATGCTTGGCGCGGATGCAGTAAAAGCAACTGCGGCTGAGGTACACGACGACTTCGGCCTGACGCACGGGAGTTACTTTTTTTTCACCGGCAGGTTTTCGTGTTGCCAAGCAAGAATACCGCCCGCGAGGTTGTACAGCTTGGTGAAGCCCAACTTGGCGAGCTGCCCACACGCCACCCCGGAGCGGTTGCCGCTGCGGCAATAAATAATTACCGGCTTGTCTTTCCATTCGGCAAACTGATCGGCTTTTGCGGCGAGTTGCCCCAGCGGGATGTGCTTGGCACCCATCAGGTAGCCTGCGCGGAACTCGTCAATTTCACGCACATCGAGCAACAACGGTTCGTCGTGGCTTAACATGCGCGTGGCTTCGGAGGGGTTGATTTCGCTGTATTTGCGGGTCATGCGGGCGGCCTCGTTGGTAATAATCATGAAAAGAATGCCTACCGCAGCGGCAGTGAGCATCCAGTGACGCTGCAGAAAATCCAGAATATCCATAATGTTTATTGCGCTCGGCGCACACCTAGCTTGACAAGAATGCTATCCAGTGGGCAAAAGGTAGTGAAGCCGCTCTGGAACAGGTTCAGGCCGATAAAGGCGGTCAACCAAAGCCAGCTGACCTTGCTCATGTCCATTTGGCCGGTGAAGTGAGCGAGTGCCAAGGTGAGCATAATCATTAAGCCAGCAACGATGCGTACAATACGGTCGGTTGTCATGGGAGTGTTCTCGAGTTGGTTGAGTGTGAAGGGTTGTTAAACGGGCAAAATACATCCTGCATCATGCTGATGAGGCGCAGGGTGCGGGCGTCATTGACGCGGTAGTATACCCGGTTGGCTTCCTTGCGCGAGGCGAGGATGCCTTTGTCGCGTAGGATGGCAAGGTGCTGCGAAATATTGCTTTGCGTGGTGCCGACGGCATCAACAATGTCTTGCACGCTGATTTCATTGTCACCCAGCACGCAGAGAATTTTGAGGCGCAAAGGGTGCGACATGGCTTTGAGTGAATGTGAGGCGCGGTCAATATCTTCAGAGCGCGTTGACAATGGCGGCAAAATGGCTTGGATTGGAACTTCGTTCATGGCGGGCATATGAGACTTTTAGAATATTCGGATATTACATGCTGAAGGGCGCTTCCATAAATCGAATTTTAGAACATACCCGTGCGTTTTTCTTGGGTTGGTTCGTCCTGCTTGGCGCGGCTTGGGTACATGCTGCCCCACCAGACGAGCCCGCGAAGGAGGAGGCCGCGCAGGAGCTTAGGGGCGTGCAGCAGGATATCAAGGCTGAGCGCGCGCGCCTTGCGGCTTTGGATGCCGAGCGCGATGCGGAGGCAGCCAAGCTGCGCACCTTTGAGAATCAGCAGGCCGAAGCGGCGCGTGCCGTGTATGCGGCGAGTTTTGCGGTGAGCAGCAAGGAAAGTGAGCTTGTGGATTTACGCGCACGGCACGCAGCGCTGGGCGAAGAGATCGCAAAAGGTTTGGCCAGCCTTGAGGATAATTTGCGCGCGCTGTATTTATTGGGGGCGGATAACGGCCTGGAGGGCGTATTAAGCCCCGGCGGACGTGCGGACAAAATGCGCGTGGAGGGTTATCTGGCGAAGTTGCGCGCCAGTCGTGTGGATGCGTTGCATCGATTGCGCCTGGCGCGTGAGGATAATGTGCGCGTGCAGCATGAGATTGAGTTTGCGCTGGAGGATATCACCCGGATGCAGCGTGTGGCCGAGTCTGAGCAGGCGGGGCTGGATGCTTTGCGCAAACAGCATGAAAAGGTCGTGAGTGCCTTGGAGGCTCGTTATTCGGCAGGCGAAGCCAAAGTGCGGCAGATGACCAAGGATCAGCATGCACTGGAACGGACTCTGCAAAAGCTGGAGCACGCCGAGGCGCAGGCCGAAGCCGAAGCCAAGGCACAAGCCAAGGCAGATGCCGAGACAAAACAGCGTGAGGCTGAGGCGGCTGAGCGCAGGCAAGATGAAGCGGAACGGGTTAAGCGTGTGGAGCAGGCGCAGCAGGCGGAGGCTTTGAAACAGCGAGAAAAAGAAGCAGCAGAGCAAAGTCGCCAAGCGGCAGAGCCTGATGAGCCACCTGAAAAACCAACGTCAAAGCCGGTAGAAAAATCGGTCGAGCGAGAGATTTCTCGACAGCCTGATCCGGATGGGACGGAAACACGCCAGACGCGCAGTGCTGAGCCGGCGGATGGCGGGGAAATCCCGGTGCGTGGGCGCAAGGTTCGCAGCTTTGGTGAACCAACGGGTCTCGGTGAGTTGCGTTCGCGCGGCGTATTTTTCGCCGCGCCGGAAGGCTCACGGGTGCGCGCCTTGGCGGAGGGAAAGGTGGTTTTTGCTGATTGGGTACGTGGTTACGGTAATTTAATCATCGTGCAACACAAGGGTGGTTATTTAAGTTTGTATGCTCAAAATGAGGCGGTGTTGAAGTCGGTGGGCGCACGCGTGCAACGGGGCGAGGTCGTTGCTACGGCGGGGCGCAGCGGCGGCGAGCGTCAGACCGGAGTCTATGTCGAGGTGCGGCGCGGCGGGCAGCCGATGAATCCGACGCACTGGGCGGCATGGCCGAAAAATAATTAGTTGTGAGTGGTTTTGTTTGCAATGTTTGGTATTACATTCGTGTCAATGCTTTATTGGAATGGCCTGTTACACTCACGCCAATAAGTGATTGCTGATTTAACGACGTGGTTTGAATTTTTGCGGATGGGTTATCCGTATTTTTGAGGAAAGGTTTGATGCAACAGCGTATGCGGGCGGCGGCTTTAGTGGTTGCGGGTGCGACCTTGGGTTTTGGTTTGACCTTTGGTGTGGGCGTGTTTGCGCAGAAGGAAGCGGCATCTGAGAGCGCAACAAACGAAGCGCTTCCGCTGGATGAGCTACGCACCTTTACCGAGGTGTACGGGCGCATCAAGGATGATTATGTCGAGACCACGGAAGATAAAAAACTGCTGACTCAGGCGATTCGAGGCATGTTGAGCGGCCTCGATCCTCACTCCTCTTATCTTGATCCGGAGGAATTTAAGGAGTTGCGCGCAGGAACCACCGGCACCTTTGGCGGTCTGGGAATTGAAGTCGGCATGGAAGATGGCTTCGTCAAGGTGATTGCGCCGATTGACGATACGCCTGCTCAACGCGCCGGGCTGAAAAGCGGCGACTTGATTATCAAGCTGGACGAAAAACCCGTGCAGGGCATGAGCATTAACGATGCAGTCAAAGTCATGCGCGGTGAACCGGGTACCAAGATCAAGCTGACTGTGGCGCGTAAGGGTGTCAACAAGCCGTTGGAGTTTGTGCTGGAGCGCGCGATTATCCGCACGCAAAGCGTGAAGAGCCGTATGCTGGCGCCGGGCTTTGCCTATGTGCGCATCACGCAATTCCAGTCGCAAACCGAACAGCAAATGCTCAAGGCGATTGAGGCATTGAAGGAAGAAGCCGGTGGCAAACTCAAGGGCATGGTGCTGGATTTGCGCAACAATCCGGGCGGCGTGCTGCAAGGCTCGGTTGGTGTGGCTGATGCCTTCCTCAATGACGGTCTGGTGGTGTACACCGATGGTCGGGTCAAAGATTCCAAGATGCGTTACAGCGCGCATAGCGGCGATGTGCTGGACGGCGCGCCGATGGTGGTGCTGGTGAACGGCGGCTCGGCGTCGGCCTCGGAAATTGTCGCCGGTGCGCTGCAAGATCAGAAGCGCGCCATTATCATGGGCACGAAAACTTTTGGTAAAGGCTCGGTGCAAAGCATTCAGGAGCTGGCGAATGGTGGGGCGATCAAGCTCACCACGGCGCGTTATTTCACCCCCTCAGGTCGCTCGATTCAGGCCGAGGGCATTGTGCCGGATATCGAACTGCCTGCACTTAAGGTCGATCCCATCGAAGACAATGGCCTAGGGGTGAAAGAGTCTGATTTGGCCGGGCATTTGGATAACCCGAATGGCAAGAATGGCAAAGCGGATGCGCCCAAGCCGAAGCCTGAACCCGCTCCCAAGGCCGATGATGCGGATGCCAACAAAACTGAAAAAGCAGGGGATCAGCCTGCAAGTAGCCGAGCGGGCGATGCTGTCATGGATAAAGATGACAAGCGTTCGCTGGCGCAAAAAGATTACGCTTTGTTTGAGGCGCTGAATATGCTCAAGGGCATGGCGATTGTGAACAAGGCGGCCAGCAAGCCTTAAATCCCCCAAACGCTGCCATGTGCAGCGTTTTTGTTATCAGGAGAGACTTATGCCGCGTGTACTCATTCCTTTGGCTCCGGGCTTTGAAGAGCTGGAGGCGGTTTCACTAAGCAATATCTTGCGTCGTGCAGGGATTGAAGTGGTTATGGCAGGACTGCATCCCGGCTCGGTGTGCGCTAGTCGCGGCATGGTGATTGTGCCCGATACCACTCTGGAGCAGGTCATGCACGAAGACTTCGACTTGGTGGTGCTGCCCGGCGGTCTGCCGGGTGCGGATAACCTGCGCGATGACCCGCGCATCATTCATTTGCTGCAACGCACGCATGAAGAGGGACGGCTGGTGGGTGCAATCTGCGCCGCGCCCAAGGTGTTGGCGCAGGCTGGATTATTGGCCGGGCATCGTGTGACGTATTACCCCGGTGCGTTGAGTGATGAGGCGCTGGCGGGCGCAACGGCGAGCCAGTCAGCGGTCGAGATGGATGATCGGGTGTTGACCTCGCGCGGCCCCGGTACGGCGATGGATTTTGCCTTGGCGCTGGTTGAAAAGCTGCTCGGGCGCGCAAAGCGTGATGAGGTGGAGCGCGGTTTGGTGCGTTAATCTGCTTATTGTTTGAATGAAAAAGCCCCGAAAATAGGGGGCTTTTTCATGCCTTAGCGTTTGCCAGGCGGCGTGGCGGTGATTTTGTGCAGAGCGAGATCCGCACCTTCGTATTCCTGCTCTTGGTCAAGACGTAGGCCGACGGTTTTCTTCAACGCGCCGTACACCACAAACCCGGCGATCAGGGCAATGCAAATCCCCAGCAGTGTGCCGATAAGCTGGCTCATAAAACTCACCCCGCCCATACCTCCCAGCGCCTGCAAACCAAAAATTCCCGCCGCAATGCCGCCCCATGCGCCGCATAAGCCATGCAATGGCCAGACACCGAGCACGTCGTCGATTTTCCAGCGGTTTTGGGTGAGGGTGAATAGCCAGACAAACATGCCACCTGCAATCGCACCAGTGACCAACGCACCCATCGGGTGCATCAGGTCGGAACCGGCGCACACGGCGACCAGCCCCGCCAGCGGCCCGTTATGGATAAAGCCGGGGTCATTTTTGCCCACAATCAATGCCGCCAGAATGCCGCCGACCATGGCCATCAGCGAGTTCAAGGCCACCAGGCCGGACACAGCCTCCACTGTTTGCGCCGACATGACATTAAAACCGAACCAGCCGACGGTCAGTGTCCATGAACCCAACGCCAGGAAAGGGATGCTTGACGGCGGGTGCGCAGTTATGCCGCCCAGTTTGCCGTAACGCCCCATGCGTGGGCCAAGCAGAAGTACGGCAGCCAGCGCCACAAAGCCACCGAAGGCGTGAACGACGACTGAACCAGCAAAGTCGTGGAATTTTTCGCCAAAACTGGCCTCAAGCCAGCTTTGCAGGCCGAAGTGACCATTCCACACCATGCCTTCAAACAACGGGTAAAACAGCGCCACCAGAATGAAGGTCGCACCCATTTGTGGATAAAGGCGTGCCCGTTCAGCAATGCCGCCGGAAACAATGGCTGGAATGGCGGCGGCAAAGGTCAGCAGGAAAAAGAACTTGACCAAGCCATAACCATGATCGACCGACAGCGCCTGCGCACCGCTCCAGAAGTCCACCCCATAGGCCAGCGGGTAACCAATAAAGAAATAGGCAATCGTCGCCACGGCAAAGTCAGCCATGATTTTGACCAGGGCATTCACCTGGTTCTTTTCGCGCACCGTGCCGACTTCAAGAAAGGCAAAACCAGCGTGCATGGCGAGTACCATGGCGGCACCGATTAAAAGGAAAAAGACATCGGTGCCTGTAGGCTGCATGGCGAAAACTCGGTTGACGGATGTTGTGAGCATCGCACCAGTGCAAGGGATATGCCAACTTTGAAGAGGCGCTCTGCGGCGCAGCATGGAGCGATTACGCGGGTGAAAGTCGATGCGGCGCACAAAAAAAGCGCCCCAAAGTGGGGCGCTTGCCGCATATTGATGCAGCGCGGTGTTGTTCAGCGCGCTGCAAGGGGAGTCTTAGTTGCTGTAAGCCCGCTCACCGTGTGAGCTGGTATCCAGACCTTCGCGTTCAGCTTCTTCGTTGACACGCAAGCCCATGACCATGTCGATCAGCTTGAACAGGATGAAGCTGACGACGCCCGACCAGATCAGCACGGTGCCCACGCCCCAGAGTTGGCTGATGACTTGTGCGGTGGGGTTGAATTCGGCCACCGCATTGGCCGCGTAGTCGAATACACCCGAGCCACCGAGAGCGGGGTTGGCGACGATACCGGTACCAATCGCACCGACAATACCGCCCAAGCCATGCACGGCGAACACATCCAGCGAGTCATCCACCTTTAAGGCACGCTTGATGAAGCCTACGCCCCAGAAGGCGACGATACCGACCACCAAGCCGAGCACAATCGCACCCATTGGGCCGGAAAAGCCAGCGGCAGGAGTGACGGCAACCAAGCCGGCGACCGCGCCGGAAGCCATACCCAACATGCTGGGCTTGCCACGGGTCATCCACTCAGCGGCAGCCCAAGCCAGCATGGCCGCAGCGGGAGCGAGCATGGTATTGAGGAAGGCCATGGCGGCCGTGCCGTTGGATTCAAGGTTAGAGCCAGCGTTGAAGCCGAACCAGCCCACCCACAGCAAAGATGCACCCACCATAGTCAAAACCAAGTTGTGCGGCGGCATGGGCTCTTTGCCGAAGCCAATGCGCTTGCCGAGTACCATGGCGCCGACCAGGGCAGCGACACCGGCGTTGATGTGAACGACCGTGCCGCCTGCAAAGTCGAGCGCGCCTTTAGCAAACAGGAAGCCCGCAGGGTCACCATAGGCAGAGGGGCCGCCCCAGAACCAGACCATGTGCGCCATCGGCAGGTAGGAAAAGGTGAACCAGAGCACGGAGAACACCAACAGGGCGGAGAACTTCACACGCTCGGCCAGGCCACCGACGATCAACGATACGGTAATCGCAGCAAAGGTGAGCTGGAAAATGACGAACGATAGTTCAGGAATAACCACGCCAGCGCTGAATGTTTCCACCATCGACGAGGTATTCACCCCAGCAAGGAACATCTTCGACAAGCCGCCAACGAAGCTGTTCAAATCGCCACCTGCGGTGAAGGCCATGCTGTAGCCATAGACGACCCAAAGAATGGCGACGACAGCCACAATCGCCATGGTTTGGCTGAGGACGGAAAGGACGTTTTTGCTGCGCACCATGCCACCGTAAAACAGGGCAAGGCCGGGCAGTATCATCATGAACACCAGTGCGGTGGAAATGAGCATCCATGTGGTGTCACCCTTCTCGGGAGTCGGCGCAACGGCTTGTGTCACCACTTCAACCATGGCGGCGGCTTCTTCCGCGTGGGCGACACCGGCGAGCATCAGCGCAGGTAGAGCCAATGGCAGGATCAGGGATTTTAGTTTCATCATGCAATCCTCACTTACAGGGCTTCAGGACCGGACTCGCCGGTACGGATGCGGATGGCTTGTTCGATAGTGCTGACAAATATCTTGCCGTCACCAATCTTGCCGGTTTTCGATGCGCGCACGATGGCATCAATCACGGTTTCGACCAGCGCATCATCAATAGCCATTTCCAGCTTGATTTTCGGTAGGAAGTCCACGACGTATTCCGCGCCGCGATACAGTTCGGTGTGACCCTTTTGGCGGCCAAAGCCTTTGACCTCGGAGACGGTCAAACCTTGCACGCCGATTTCGGCGAGGCTTTCACGCACTTCGTCGAGTTTGAAGGGTTTGATAATGGCAGTAACGAGTTTCATCGGGAGGCTCCTCGCTTAAAAGGACTTGGAGAAAGTCAGCACGGCCTTGGCATTGGCGACTTCTTTCGGGTTATCGACACCAAAGGTGTAGGTTGAAGTTTTGGCATCGGTGTCGGTATAGGCCAGTGAGAAGACGCCAAAGCCGACATCTTTGCTTACACCCAGTTTCCAGTCGGTGTAGGACGCGTCCGAGTTGTTTTTGATGTCTTGATAGCCGACATGCCCGAGGATGCCCCAGCCATCGCCCAAGTCGTAGGTTCCGCTGAGGTCGAGGTAGTAGCTGCCGTTTGTTTTGCCGCCGTCAGTGGTCGTCCAAGCAAAGATGTAGTCCGAGACAACATAGTTGTATTTCAGAGACAGGGTTTTCCAGCTGATGCCAGCGTAGATTTCTGTGGTGTCGGGCGTGGTCGCGCCAGCAACATCGTCGCCGGGGTAGTAGTAGGTCAGTACACCCAGGTCATAGCCAAAGTCTTCGGCAAATGTACCTTTGTATCCGCCGTAAAAGTCGAGCTCCAGACTGCTATTGTCTTTGAGGTTGCTGTCGTTGACCCAAGCGACATTCGACCCCCACATGCCGAGGTAGAAACCGTTGTAACCAAAATCCACGCCGCCGGATACGGCGGGCTTGTTTTGGGTTTGTGATACGCCACGGAATACGTAGTCGGTGGCGAGTCCTACGTTGGCGGTCAGGGTGTAATCAGGGGCTGCGGCGACAGGAGCGTCTGCTGCGAACGCGGGAATGGCGGTAAGGCCAAAGCTCAAAAGCAGGCTGGCGCGGAGAGTATTGATACGAAGTTTCATGGTGCTGTCCTCGTGGATAAAGTGGCTCAATCGTTTAGGCTTGCGCTGATAATGCAGCGTGCGAACCGATTAATGCATGATGAATGCCAGATTAAAAAAACATATATTTATCATATATTTAGACAAATGGCTCGCGGTCTTGAGCGAGGGTTGGGCGGGGCGTGCTTTATTTTGGTGCATTGTGTTTGCATGGATGAAGCGTAGCGCAACCCGAGGATGAAAGTTCCCCTGGTGATCCCCACCCGGATTGCCATTCGGCCTACAAAGCCAGCGGGCGGAGTGTTCGCAAACCATCTGCTAGACTAAGCCGCACTATCGACACGAGGTGGCTGAGATGTTTGATCCGAAAAAGCTGGATGATGTGGTGCGTCGCTTGGGTGAAGGTTTGCCAGAGGCGCTGAGCGATGTGCGCAGCGATGTGGAGAAAACCGTGCGCTTGGGCGTGCAGCAGGTGCTGTCGAGTATGGATATTGTGACGCGCGAGGATTTTGATGTGCAGCGTTTGGTGCTGGCGCGCACGCGCGAGCGTCTGGAGGCGCTGGAAAAGCGCGTGGCGGCCTTGGAGGCCGAGCGCGCGCCCAATGTGTTGGATGTTGAAGCCTAAATGTCACTGGCTTTAAGTTACGCACGCGCCCAGCTCGGCGTGGACGCGCCCTTGGTCAGCGTGGAAACGCATGTGGCCAATGGTTTGCCCGCGTTTGCCTTGGTGGGTTTGCCCGAAGCGGCGGTGCGCGAGAGCCGCGAGCGGGTGCGTGCGGCGTTATTGACCTGTGGTTATGAGATGCCGCCGCGCCGCATTACGGTCAATCTGGCTCCGGCGGACTTACCCAAGGAAGGCGGGCGCTTTGATTTGGCGATTGCGCTGGGTTTGCTGGCGGCCACCGGGCAAATCCCACCGCAGCATTTAGCAGGTTACGAGTTTTTGGGCGAGCTTGCCTTAAGTGGTCAACTTCGCCCGATACCGGGGGTATTGCCTGCGGCAGTGCGGGCGCGTGATGCCGGGCGTGCCCTGATTGTGCCCAGCGAGAATGCCGCCGAAGCAGCGCGAGTGTCGGGCGTGCGCGTTTTTGGTGCAGGGCATTTGCGTGAAGTGGTGGCGCATTTGCTGGCGGTGGATGTTTTGGGCTTGGCCGAAGCGCCGCTGATTGCGTTGCCGCAGGATGGCTTGGATTTGCGCGATGTACGCGGTCAGCATCGTGCCAAGCGTGCCCTGGAAATTGCGGCGGCGGGCGGGCACAACCTGCTGATGATTGGTCCGCCGGGTGCGGGTAAAAGCATGTTGGCGCAGCGTTTTGCCGGACTTTTACCCGGCATGACCGAGGCTGAAGCATTGGAAGCGGCGGCGATTTGGTCGGTCAGTTCACAGGGGTTTAGCGATGCGGCGTGGGGCGTGCGCCCTTTTCGTGCGCCGCACCATACCGCGTCGGCGGTCGCACTGATCGGCGGGGGCGGGCAACCGCGACCGGGTGAGATTTCGCTTGCCCATCATGGTGTTTTGTTTCTCGATGAATTGCCGGAATTCGACAAGCGTGCCTTGGAAGTGCTGCGCGAGCCGCTGGAAACCGGGCGGGTGGTGATTTCGCGTGCGGCAAGGCAGGTGGAATTTCCGGCGGGTTTTCAGTTGATTGCGGCCATGAACCCAAGTCCCAAAGGCGACGATAGCGACCCGGAGGCCGGGCGACGTTATCGTGCGCGCTTGTCCGGGCCGTTGCTGGATCGGATTGATATTCAGCTCAGCCTGCCCGCTGTGCCCAAGGAATATCTGCGTCAAGACGCACCACAGGATGGCGAAACGACGGCGATGGTGCGCGCGCGGGTCGAGCATGCAAGGGGCGTGCAAATGGCGCGGGCAGGTTTGCCGAATGCACGCCTGGGTGCGGCGGTTTTGGCGCGACATGCGCGTCTGGGGACAGCGGAAAATGCGCTGTTGGAGCAAGCGATGGAGCGCCTGAATTTGTCGGCGCGTGGGCGCGATAAAGTGTTGCGCTTAAGTCGCACCATTGCCGACTTGGCGGGTGTCGAGGTGATTCGTACTGAACATTTGGCCGAGGCCATGGGCTATCGGGAATTGCAGTGGTAGGAGCAAGTGCCTCATCAAAGCCCCGCTGAAAAGGGTTTAATCCCGCAATAAAGCGATCATGCGTTCTGGAATGCTCAGCGCATCAAGCGCATCCAAAATGCTGGTAAATGTGACATTGGCGGCCATTAGCGTGGCACTTGCCGCGCCTTCGCTCATCATTACGGCTAGGCTCAGGTCAGCTTCAGCCAGCATCAGACGATCATTCCAGCCGTTGCCAACGGCGCACACTCCGCCTTTTAGTTGGGTGACAAAATCGCGTTTGGCGAGCGATTGCCCGGTGGGTGGCAGCACATGCAGGCTGATGGGTAAGCCTTCGAGCGCGTCTTTGGCCGTGCCATACGTGTCGCCCGTCACGCAGTGGAGTTGAAGCTGTTGGCTAAGCTTGTGGCAGCGCTCGCTTGCGCCATCGACGACCGCTCCGCGCAGGGCGAGTGTGCCGTTGAAGTCAAGCACAAGGTGATGTAGTTCTAGGGGCGCTTGGCCGGGTAATGGAATGGATAACACGGCTTAAATCTTTTCTTCTGTGGTTGTGGCCGGCGGAGGGCTGGTGTGTTTGAAAACGATGGGTGGCGCAAATACAACGCGGTTACGCCCAGTGTTTTTGGCGCGATAGAGAGTTTTGTCAGCAGCAATAATAGCCTCTTCCAAGTTTGGGCTTGACGTTGCTGCCATGTCTGAAGGCAGCAAAAGAACCCCGCCGATACTGGCACTGGGGTTAACGTGGTGGTCGCCGTCAAGTTGTATGAACAACTGACCGATAAGACGGCGCAACCTCTCTGCACCACGATGCGCCGCTTCTTGGTTGACGTTGATCAGGATGACGCCGAATTCTTCGCCGCCAAGGCGTCCGCATAAATCACCGGGGCGTAGTGAAGAGCGACAGGTTTCGGCAACGCGGCGCAAAACTACGTCCCCCGCTGGATGGCCGTAGGTGTCATTGATGATTTTGAAGTGGTCAAGATCGAGAATGAAGAGGGCTAATGTTTGCTTGTTCCGCGCTGCGGTAAGCAGCATTTCTGTGCCACGCTGCATAAAATGCCGACGGGTGGCTAGTCCAGTCAGTGCATCTGTGCTCACGAGATGTTCAAGCTGAATCTCACGTTGTTTGACTGGGCTGATGTCTTGGAAGGCAAGCATCATGACGGGGATGTCGTTGTAGCGTGAGGGCACGGCAGAAAGTAGTGCCCACAGGGTGTGACCATCGCGGTGGCGCAGGGCGACTTCGTGAGAGCTGAGTGAGCCTTCTTTCTCAAGTATTTTTTCCAGCGCCTTGAAATCTTCAGGGCGGTGAAAGTACGACACACTGCTGCTGTCGACCATGTGGGCGATAGAGAGGCCAAAATAATCGGCTGCCGCGAGGTTGGCATAAATCACTAACGATTGATCGGGGCGGGTAATGACCATCGGCACAGGCACATTATCGAGCAACATTTCCAGATTTATAAGGTTGTCGCGGAGTTGTTGCGTGCGTTCGACCACGCGCTCTTCAAGTTCCGCGTAACTAATATTCAGCGTCTCTAAAACGCGGCGACGTTCAAAAGACATGGCGCTGACCAGCAATGTGACCATGCCTACGGTTATGAACAAAATTTGCAGGCGAGTGTAAGGTTCATGGATTTGTGTCATGGCTCCTTGACCCATCCCTGTACCGATTAGGCTAAGGACAAAGAAGATGGACAACAAGGTGAAGGTGCTGCGTTGAGGAAAACGCAGCGCGACCCAAAGGAGGGGCAAGAGAATCAGGAATGTTCCAGCGCGCATCATGGGTGCGGTGCTGTTGGCGGGCATAAAAAACAGCAAGGCTGTCATGATGATTAAAGTGGTCGATGCCAGCCATAGATCCAGGGCACCGTGCGGCCATTTAAAAGGTGCACGCGAGTCTTTCCACCAGTGCACAAAAGCGGGGGTGAGCATCAAAACGGAGTTCAGGTCGCAGACGAACCAAGTGAAAAAAGCATCATTAAACGATAGTTTTGATGTCGCGTTGACAACGGCGGCAGTCGCTCCGAAGCCGGCAGAAATCGCGGCGCTTACGGCAACGCAGACACCAAACCAAATGACACCACGACCCGACTCAAGGGCACTACTTACGTCTGGAATAGCGCGACGCAATATGAGGATAGCAATCCAAGGCCCAAGAACGTTACCGAGGCTAATCCACAGTGACCATACGGAGGGCATCGCCATGAATAGAGCATTACCTATCCATGATGCGATCGCGATGCCGGGTAACCAGCGCCAACCACCCATTATGGCGGCAAACATGGCGACGGCAGCGGATGGCCAGACGGGCGCAACACCAGAGAAAGCCTGCGAGATTAAGGCAACAAACAAAAGATAGAACGAGCCAACTAGGAGGTTGGCTTGCACCAAGCTAGCGGTACTAGGTGGAAACCCTAGTGTTATTGCTTTAACTGGTAAAGTTTGCAAGGGGTTACTCCAGAAGGCGGCGGCGGACGAGCCATGTGGCGATATAAAAACCGAACACGAAATACAGGCTTAACACGAGGATGTTAGACCATGGCCGCAAAAGCGCTACCTCTTCAAGCATGAGGCCGCGCATCAATTCAACGGCGTGTGTCAGTGGTAGTAGATCAAGCCAAGGACGCAAGCTCGCGGGCAGGCTGTCGATGGGATAAAACACGCCGGATACCAGCAGCATGGGCGTGAGTATTAGCACGACGTAATAATTGAAGAAATCGTAGTTGCGCGCGATGGCGCTCATCATGATGGCGGGGCCGGCAAAAGCCAGCCCAACGAGCACGGCAGCGGGCAGCACCCACAGTGCCGAGGGGCTAGTGATGAGGCCGAGCGCGAGGGCAACGATGAAAATACCGCCCGCACTAAACGACGCCTTGGCCGCACACCACAGCATTTCACCGAACACGATGTCCTGCACGCGCAAAGGGGTCGCCAACATGGCATCGTAGGTTTTTTGCGGGCCCATGCGGGTGTAGACCGAATACATGCCCTCAAAGCTTGCCGTGTTCATGGCGGACGAGGCGAGAATGCCGGAGGCGAGAAACGCGAGATAGCTCATGCCATCCATCGTGCCGATAAAATGCCCCAGCCCAAGGCCAAGACCAAGCAAGTACAGCGCGGGTTCGCCAAAATTCATCACCAGTGCTGGCCAAAATAGGCGTCGCCAGACTAAAAAATTGCGCGAGAAAACGGCAGTTGCACCGCGTAGGGAGGGGGTAAAACTCATGCGCCCTCCCGTAAATCGCGCCCGGTAAGGCGTAGGAACACATCTTCCAGCCCGGCGGGTCGCTGTAGCAGGATGGGTAGTGCGCCGAGAGTGGGCGCAAGTGCTTCAATCTGTGCCAGCGCGTGATGGCGATCCGGGGTGTAGAGGAACAGACTGGAGCCGTGTTGCTCTAGCTTGCCGGCATGGTTTAAGCAGGTATAGCGTTCAGCGGCGTGTGCGGCATGACGAATTTCAATGACCCACGGTTCGACATGGCGGGCAATCAATGCTTGCGGCGAGCCTTGGTCGAGCACGCGGCCATGATCCATAACCACCAGTTCATCACACAGACGTTCAGCTTCGTCCATGTAATGCGTGGTGAGCAGTAGGGTGGTGCCTTGAGCTTTGAGTTCTTCGAGGCGGTTCCACAGCGTATGGCGCGCCTGAGGGTCGAGGCCAGTGGTCGGTTCATCCAGCACGACGAGTTCGGGGGTGTTTATGAGTGCGCGCGCCAAGGTCAGGCGGCGTTTCATGCCGCCAGAGAGGCTTTCGACTTGATGGTCGCGGCGGTCGCTCAGGTTGGCAAAGGCGAGCAGTTGCTCAAGGTGGGCTTCGAGATTTTGACGCGGCAGGCCAAAAAAACTGGCGTAAACACGCAGGTTCTGGATCACGCTTAGGTCGGGGTCGAGATTGTCGGCTTGGGGGACGATGCCTAGTTTGGCGCGCACGCGGCGTTCATCATCCGGCATGGTCAGGCCAAGAATTTCCAACGAACCCGATGAGGGCGGCATGGTGCCGAGCAGCATGCGTAGCGTGGTGGTTTTTCCAGCACCATTCGGGCCAAGTAGGCCGAAACAAATGCCGCGCGGCACGTTTAGATCAAGCTTGTCGACGGCGACAGTGTCACCAATATCCTTGTGCTTGAATAATTTCCGCAGCCCCCTTGCGATGATGGCGGGTGAAGCCGCTGAGGTTGTAGAGCTTTTGCTCATGATGCTCATGGGAGCCCCGTAGGATATTTGCCCGGCAAGCTAGAGCGCGGTAGCACACATTTTAAAAACTATTAGCGTTGGCCTTCGGATGCCATGTTTTTTGCCATGAGGTCACGAATACGAATCGTGGCCGGGTCATTAGAAGCAAGGATTTTCTCGCGAATTTTGAGGCAGCGTTGCCCATGGCTCTGGGCTTCGCTGAAATTGCCAAGAAAGTTATTGACGATGGATAAGTTGTAGAGGTCTTTGGCGACTTCTGGGTGTTCGCCGCCAAGAGCGCGTTCGTCAATCGCCAGGGCGCGGCTGTAAAGCGGCACTGCGTCAGCATAACGATCATTCACAAAATAGAAGCCACCCAGTTGACTGAGTGCGGTGGCCACAGCCAGGTGGTTGGGGTTAAGTGCTTTTTCAAACATGGTCAAAGCATTTTTGTAACCAGCTTCGGCTTCAGTTGTTTTGCCTTGTGCTGCCAACAGCGCCGCTTGGTTACTCAATGCGGTCGCGTGCGGCTTGGATTGGGGGGCGGTTTTTTCAGCAAGCGCAATTGCCTTGGAGCAGGCTTGTTCTGCCTGGGAGAGTTGCTCGTTAGCTAAGGCGGTGGAGCAGTCCCTATTGAGGTTGTCCAGCTCTGGGGTTTGCGATGTCGCGGCAACAGCGTTGATGCTTGTGACGCCAGCAATGCCTGTCGCGCTAGCAATAACCGCAACGGCGGCTTTGTTCCCTGATGATTTTTTTGCCGTGGATTTAGATGTGGACTTGGTGACAGGCTTGGCTTGAGTTTTAGCAGTTGGTTCGGCTGCGTAGCTTGGCATGGCAGCAGCACCGAGCATCAAGGCAGCGGTCATGGCGAAAGGGAGCGCGGCGTATTTGATTTTCATGGCGATAAATCTTCGTGAGATTGGAGAATTCGCGCGAGAATAACAGAGCAAACCAATAAATTCACATGTGATGTTGCGGCGATGTTGAAGATCATTCAGGCGGACGTGTGATGCTGGATTTTATGGCGCAATATGGGCTTGATCCTTGGGTTGAGTGCGCTTTGGTGCGCCAGTATTGCCTAGGACTTTGCCGTTGATAGTTTGTCCGTAGAGACTCATTGCGCTGTCATGAAATTTGGCGCGGGTGGTCTCGACGCTTCCCAGCCAGCGTGGGTCTTGCGGGCGTTCGTGCGCATTCATGAAATAGGCCACGTCCCAAGCCTCTTGCGGCGTGAGGCTGTAGGACATGCCGTAGGGCATGTTGGCGTGGATGAAGTTGGCAGCATTGTTGATGCTGCCCATGCCCGCGCCCCAGTTGTAGGAATCATCGCCCCAGAGCGGCGGAAAAACCACGCGCCCCGTAGTGCGTTGTCCTGCACCATTTGCGCCGTGACAGAGGGCGCAGTGCGCCGCGTAGACCACTTGGCCGCGTACGAAGTCTGGCGCTTGTGCTGGTTTTTCAAGCTTGGGGTAACCACGTCCAGCAACCTCTTTGTTCACTGGTAGACCGGTTGCCAGCCAAAATGAATAGGCTTCGAGCGCGACAAGTACCGGGTCGCCTAAAGGAGGGGCGCTTCCGTTCATGCTAAAGCGGAAGCAGCCTTGCAAGCGTTCTTGGTAGGTATTGATTTTGCCGTTTTTGGCGCGGTAGGCTGGAAAATTAACGTAGGCCGCCCAGAGCGGAGCAGAGCCCGCCATGCGGCCTGCATCAAGATGGCAGTTGGCGCACGAAAGGTTGTTGCCAACAAAACGAGCGGCATGCTTTGGTGTATCAAGCATGATGTCGCGCCCCATGCGAATGGTTTCTCCAAAGGGGCCTGGAGGGATGTCGGCTTCACTCGGCGGCTGAAATGTTGCACCGGTATGTGCTGCGGCGTTCAGTGCTGACGATTTGTCAGCGGCTAGAGTCGAGGTGATGCTGATCAGGCTTGCGAGCGCGATGAAAAGTGCCAGTATCAATGAAGATGCTGCGCGAAGAATGATGCTCATGAAGGGGATACTCACGGTTTGGTTTTTGCAGCGGCCGTTGGGCTTGTCTGTGGCGCTGAGGTGGGTTGTGCAGCGAGCCAGGCAGACACGGCCTTGGTTTGAGTGTCGTTCATGCGCAAGGCGACGCTGTGCATAAGTGCATTGGCGAGGTTTTGGGGCGCGCCTTGGCGTGTACCGTTCTTCCATGCCTGAATTTGTGACTCACTGTAGGTGGCTGGCTGTCCTACGATAGGCGGGAAGGCCGGGGGCAGGCCGACACCGCCGGGTGCATGGCAGTTGAAGCAGGCAGGAATACCCGCGTTCCAGTCACCATGTTCGGCGAGTTGTTGCCCGAGCGCATTTTGGGTGGCATCGGTGAGTGGGGTGCTAGGTTGGGCGGGCGCAGGGAGTGAGCTAAAAAAAGTAGCGATGCCTTGAATCTGAGTAGCCGTCAAAGGCATGGCCATTGGTCGCATAACGGCATTGACGCGTCGGCCATCGATGTAGGCATTGAGTTGTCCAGTAATATATTCCGCTGAAAGCCCGGCAAGTCGAGGGTAGCCTGCCGCCGCCATACCTTCGCCTTGTGCGCCGTGACAGGCTAGGCAGGATGCAACTTCGGGAGGTGATGCGCTTAATGCGGGGTGTGATGAAGCAAGGAGCGCCAAAAATGCGCTCAGGGCAGGAGCCAAATTGCGAGACAGTCCCATATCTAACCTGCGTAGTTAAGTGTTCTAAGGATGAAGATTAGATCACTCGGCAACATCTGCAACCTGCAAAATAGTACAGAGGATTGAGTCGAGGAATTTGAGGGATAGGTTGAGCGGCAAAATAATTCAGTGTTAGACTGCGAAACATGAACAAAAATCCCTTGTCAGGCCTGCTAATGGTGAGTGCGGGGAATATCTTTGCCTCCATGGTGATTTCGGGGCTTGTACTGGGCTACCTGGTTGATAGTTGGCTGGATACGCGGCCAATATTCATGTTGAGCCTCGGAGCGTTGGGTTTGATTGGTGGATTTCAGCGCGTACACAAGTTGCTTGGCGTAAAGGATAGGGATGACCATGAAGGTTGAGCAGCTTGCACGGCGCTTGATGCTCACCCAAATGGCCTTGATTGCGGTTTTGGCGCTGGTGTGGGGTGTTTATTCTGGCTACGAAGATTCCATGGCTGTTGTGTATGGCGGCATGGTCAGTATAGCGCTCGCCTGGATGCACAAGCGTGGCGTGCGTAAGGCGGAAGATGTGTCCTTACGTGACCCGAAGGCTGGAATGCTGATTCTTTTTGTCAGTGCGGTGTTGCGGTTTATCTTGCTCATCGTGCTGCTTGGTGTAGGTTTCGGCTTGCTCAAGCTCGCGCCGCAGCCTATGCTCGCCGGTTTTGTGTTGGCGCAGCTTGGTTTCTTGTTTCTGGCGCGTCGCTAGGGCAGACCGTGGCGGCTGGAGTGGCTGAAAGCCTGGAATTTTTCAAATCCAGGATATCTTGGGTTTGGCTGGACGAATCATGATTTTACATTTGGGAGTGCAAGCGTGAGCGCAGTGGAAAATACAGGCGGTGGAACCGTCGAGTATATTCAGCACCACTTAACCAACTGGTCGGTAGGCCAAGGTTTCTGGACGCTGAATTTAGATACCATCCTCGTCAGTCTGATGCTGGGAGCTTTGATCGTCTTCGCAGGAATGCGCGTCGGTCGAAACCTGGAGGTGGGTGCCCCGAGCGGTTTTCAGAATTTTGTCGAAATGGTGCTGGAGTTCGTGGACACGCAAGTCAAAGACTCCTTTGGTAAGCGTGACAACGCGCTGATTGCGCCTCTTGCCCTGACTGTGCTGGTTTGGGTGTGGTTGATGAACTTCATGGATTTGATTCCTGTTGATCTGATTCCCGCAGCATTGCATATGATTGGCCTGCATGAATTTAAGGCCGTTCCAACGACTGATTTGAATACCACGATGGCAATGGCGCTATTTGTCTTCGTTTTAACCGTCTATTACAACATTAAAGTCAAGGGTCTGGTCGGATACATCAAAATGTTCCTGTTCCACCCCTTTGGTAAATTCCTTGTGCCGGTCAACATGGTCATGACCGCGATTGAAGAGCTCGCCAAGCCCATCAGTCTCGGCCTGCGTCTGTTCGGTAACATGTTTGCCGGTGAATTGGTGTTCTTGCTTATCGCGCTGCTTACTCTTGGAGCAACGATTAGTGCGTCACTTTTGATCTGGTTCCCATTGCAGGTTGTGCTTGATGTGGCTTGGTTGATCTTCCACATTCTGGTTATTACCTTGCAGGCGTTTATTTTCATGGTGTTGACCATCGTCTATCTGGGCATGGCGCACATCACTGAAGATGAGCACTAAGCTTGACCTTAAACCCTTTCCATTAACCCTCAACTTAAATCCGTAAGGAGAACCGACGATGACCGCTGATATGATCGCGATGATTTATGCCTACACCGCAGTAGGCGTGGGTGTAATCCTGGCCGCTGCTGGCCTTGGCTCTGCCATTGGCTGGGGCTTGATTTGCTCCAAAACGCTTGAAGGCATTGCACGCCAGCCTGAAATGCGCCCGCAATTGATGACCAACATGTTCATCTTTGCAGGTTTGATGGAATCCTTCCCGTTCATCATTCTCGCATTCGGCATGTGGTTCTTGTTTGCCAACCCATTTGTGGGCGCAATGCAGGCTGCAATCAAAGCGATGGGTGCTTAATTACGGCGATTGAATGCGACGCCTAGTGATGAATGGTCTTTGCGTGCGCATTCAAGGAGGTAGGTAGCAGTGAATATTACGGTAACCTTGTTTGCCCAGATGATTGCGTTTATCGCGATGATTTGGCTGGTAAACAGATTTCTGTGGGCTCCGCTATCGAGCATGATGGAAGCGCGTCGTCAGCGTATTGCTGACGGCTTGTCTGCATCAGAGCGCGGTAAGCATGAGCTCAAGCTCGCTGAAGAGCGTGCAGTTCAAGTGATTAAAGAGGCCAAAGAGCGAGCGACTGAGTTGCTGGCTCAAGCCAATGGTCGTAGCACCGAAATTCTGGACGAGGCGCGTAATAACGCCAAGGCGGAATCTGAGCGTGTGATTGCCGGTGCTCAGGCTGAGATTGGGCGTGAGGTTGAGCGCGCCAAGCAAGAGCTTTCAAAGCAAGTGTCTGTGCTCGCGGTGATAGGTGCCGAACGCATCTTGAAGCGCGAAGTGGATGCCAAGGTACACGAGGCATCAATCGCTGACCTCGTGGCTCGCATTTAAGGGGGCATTTATGTCCGAAAATGCAAAAACAGCCCGTGCCTATGCGCGCGCATGCTTTGAGGTTACGCAGTCCAAGGTCGAGCGCGCCAAATGGTCTGAAATGTTGGACTTTCTTGCGGCCGTGTCGCTTGATGCCGACATTATCCGTTTGATGTCTTCACCTGCGGTGCATCGTGATCGCGTGGCTGAGGTGGTTCTGAAGGTTGCTTCAGGTTACCTCACGACTCAGGGAGAGAATCTTGTGCGTTTATTGGCTGAAAATGGCCGTATGCACGTTCTTCCTCTGATTGCGCAGGAGTTTTCTGCGTTATGTCGTGAAGCCGATGGTCAGATGAATGTGCGGGTGGTTTCGGCCATGGCGCTCAAAGAGCAGGAGAAAATCCAGCTTGCATCTGCATTGGGTAAGCGCTTGGGCAAGATCATCACGCTAGACAATGATATTGATGAATCCCTGATTGGTGGTGCCGTGGTGTACGCCGGGGATTTGGTTATTGATGGTTCAATTCGCGGTCGCTTACAGGGTCTGGCCAACGCCGTGATCCGCTAAGGAGTTATTTTCATGATTAATCCTTCTGAAATCAGTTCCCTGATCAAACAGCGGATTGAGAGTTTCGAAGTCGGTGCGGATGCGCGCACCGTGGGCACGGTCGTTAGCGTAAGCGACGGTATCGTGCGTATTCACGGTCTTACCGAAGTTATGCTCGGTGAGATGATTGAGTTTCCAGGCAACACCTTTGGCGTTGCCATGAACCTAGAAAGCGACAGTGTCGGCTCGATTGTTTTGGGTGACTATGCGCACCTGAAAGAAGGCGATCAGGCCAAGTGCACCGGTCGTATTCTCGAAGTGCCTATTGGTAAAGAATTGCTGGGTCGCGTCGTCGATACCTTGGGTCGTCCACTGGATGGCAAGGGTGAACTGGGTACTACCCTGACTTCTCCGATTGAGCGTATTGCTCCTGGCGTTATCGAGCGTAAGAGCGTTGACCAACCATTGCTTACGGGTATTAAAGCCCTTGATGCCATGGTGCCGATTGGTCGCGGTCAACGTGAGTTGATTATTGGTGACCGCCAAACCGGTAAAACCGCTGTTGCGATTGACACCATCATTAACCAGAAGGGCAAAGGCGTCTTTTGCGTGTATGTGGCCATGGGTCAAAAAGCATCAACCATCGCCAACATCGTGCGCAAGCTCGAAGAACATGGCGCAATGGAATACACCGTGGTAGTTGCCGCAGGTGCGTCCGAGCCGGCATCCATGATCTACCTGGCAGCTTATGCCGGTTGCACCATGGGCGAGTACTTCCGTGACCGTGGTATGGATGCGTTAATTGTATATGACGATCTGACCAAGCAAGCTTGGGCTTATCGCCAAGTTTCATTGTTACTGCGCCGTCCGCCGGGTCGTGAAGCCTACCCAGGCGACGTATTCTATCTGCACAGCCGTCTGCTGGAGCGTGCTTCGCGCGTCAATGCCGATTACGTCGAACAATTCACCAAGGGTGAAGTGAAAGGTCAAACCGGTTCATTGACCGCGTTGCCAATCATTGAAACCCAGGGTGGCGACGTTTCCGCCTTCGTTCCGACCAACGTGATTTCGATCACCGACGGTCAGATTTTCTTGGAAACTGATCTGTTCAATTCCGGTATTCGTCCGGCGATCAACCCGGGTATCTCTGTATCGCGTGTGGGTGGTGCTGCTCAGACCAAGATCATCAAGAAGTTTGCCGGTGGTATTCGTACCGACTTGGCGCAATATCGTGAGTTGGCCGCGTTCTCGCAGTTCGCATCCGACCTTGATGAAGCGACACGTCGTCAGCTGGAGCGCGGTAAGCGCGTGACCGAGTTGATGAAGCAACCGCAATACAAGCCCTTGTCTGTGGGTGAAATGGCTCTGTCGCTTTACGCTGCCAACGAAGGCTATTTGGATGATGTCGATGTTGCCAACATCGGCTCATTTGAAGCGGCACTGCACAACTATGCGCACAGTCATGCCAAGGAAATGCTGGATGCCATTGGCGATAACGGTAACCTCAACGACGACATCTCCGCTGGACTGAAGAAGACCCTCCAGGCCTTCAAAGCCAACGGTGTCTGGTAAGAGAGGCAAACCTTTATGGCCGGCACTAAAGAGATTCGCACGAAGATCAAGAGCATTCAAAATACGCGCAAGATCACCAAGGCCATGGAAATGGTTGCGGCGGCCAAGATGCGTAAAGCTCAAGAGAACATGCAGGCGACACGGCCTTACTTGGACAAGATTCGGGTCGTGATTTCCAACCTTAGCAAGGCTCATCCTGAATACGTTCACCCATTTATGGTTGAGCGTACGGTCAAGCGCGTGGGCTTGATTCTTGTGACCACGGATCGTGGTTTGTGTGGTGGTTTGAACGTAAACCTGTTTAGGCGCGTTCTGCGTTCCATGCAAGCTTGGTCTGAAAGCAACATTGAAATTGATGTTTGCGTGATTGGTTCCAAGGGTGCTGCCTTTGTTAAGCGCGGGGCGTTTAACCCTGTCGCGGAAATCACTGGCCTCGGCGACCGTCCGCGTTTTGTCAAAGTGCAAGGCGCGGTTAAGACGCTGCTTGATTCATTTGAAGCAGGCAAGATTGATGAGGTTTGGGTGGCGCGCAACGAGTTTGTAAATAGCATGTCGCAAAAGCCTGATCTTGTTTGTGTTCTGCCGATCGCACCTGAAACGATCACAACACAACAGCATCATTGGGATTACATCTACGAGCCCGAGTCGAAAGATGTACTTGATTTGTTGTTGAAACGCTTCGTTGCAGCGAGTGTGCATCAAGCCACCGTTGAAAATGTTGCGTGTGAGATGTCTGCACGACGTATTGCGATGAAGAATGCGACAGACAATGCGGGCGATCTGATCGGTGCATTGAAGTTGAAATACAACAAGGCTCGCCAAGCTGCGATTACGCAAGAAATTGCGGAAATTGTAAGCGGTGCGGCTGCGGTCGGTTAATGCGTGAATTCTGTACTTATTTGATGAGGAACTGATGATGAGTTCTGGCAAGATTATTGAAATCATCGGTGCGGTGATTGACGTGGAGTTTCCACGTGATGCTGTACCGAAAGTTTATGATGCACTGAAGGTTGAAGGCACGGGCTTGACCCTTGAGGTTCAACAACAGATTGGTGATGGCGTGGTTCGTACCATTGCTCTGGGAGCGACTGAAGGTCACCGTCGTGGCTTGTCGGTCACTAACACTGGGGCGCCAATTGGTGTTCCCGTCGGTAAAGCGACCTTGGGTCGTATTATGGACGTGTTAGGCGAGCCGATTGACCATGCCGGTCCGATTGCGACTGAAGAGCGTATGGCGATTCACCGCAAGCCGCCATCGTTTGATGAGCAATCCTCAAGCACGGCGCTGCTGGAAACCGGTATCAAGGTTATTGACCTGCTGGTTCCGTTCGCCAAGGGCGGTAAAGTTGGTCTGTTCGGTGGTGCCGGTGTAGGCAAAACCGTGAACATGATGGAGCTGATTCGTAACATTGCGGTTGAGCACAGTGGTTACTCTGTATTCGCCGGTGTGGGCGAGCGTACTCGTGAGGGTAACGACTTCTATCACGAAATGAACGAAGGCGGCGTGTTGGACAAGGTTTCACTGGTGTATGGCCAGATGAACGAGCCGCCCGGTTGCCGTTTGCGCGTTGCATTGACGGGTCTGACCATGGCTGAATACTTCCGTGACGAAGGCCGTGACGTACTGATGTTTATTGACAACATCTACCGTTACACCTTGGCCGGTACTGAAGTATCCGCACTGTTGGGTCGTATGCCATCGGCAGTGGGCTATCAGCCTACGCTGGCTGAAGAGATGGGTGTTCTGCAAGAGCGCATCACTTCAACCAAGACGGGTTCTATCACATCTGTGCAGGCCGTTTACGTTCCTGCGGATGACTTGACTGACCCGTCGCCTGCCACCACCTTCTCGCATCTTGATGCGACTGTGGTTCTGTCGCGTGATATCGCCGCTTTGGGTATTTACCCTGCGATTGACCCGCTGGACTCCACCAGTCGTCAGCTTGACCCGCAAGTTGTGGGTGAAGAACACTACAAGGTTGCGCGTACTGTGCAAAAGACCTTGCAGCGTTACAAAGAGCTCAAGGACATCATCGCCATTCTTGGTATGGACGAGCTTTCGGATGATGACAAGATGCTGGTGGCGCGTGCGCGCAAAATTCAGCGCTTTATGTCTCAGCCGTTCTTTGTAGCTGAAGTGTTCACTGGTGCGACTGGTCGTTTCGTGAATCTGAAAGAAACCCTGCGTGGCTTCAAAGGGTTGCTTGACGGTGAGTTCGATCACCTTCCTGAGCAGGCGTTCTACATGGTTGGTGGCATTGATGAAGCAGTTGAAAAAGCTGCCAAAATCGAAGCTAAAAACGCTGCCGCGAAGTAATTCAGGCCAATATATTAGGAGCGGGTTATGGCCGTAACTGTTCGTGTTGATATCGTCAGCGCTGACCAGTCTGTGATGGGCGGTGAGGCAACATTTGTTGTCGCGCCAACCACCATGGGTGAGCTGGGTATCACTCCTCGCCATACGCAGTTGCTTGCGACGCTGAGAGCCGGTGAAGTTCGTGTCACCGACGCCAATGGCGTTGTGAGTCATTTTTTTGTTTCGGGTGGTGTGATTGAGGTTCAACCTCACGCCATTACCATTCTGGCAGATAGTGCGCTGCGTGAAGAAGATGCGCGCGCACTAGCGTTGATTGAGGAAGAGGCGCGCTTGAAGGCGCTTGAAAGTCGCACTGAAATCGGCATGCGCGAAACGGATTATTTCCGTTTACGAGGAGCCGTGGAAGCTGAAGCACGCCTTAAATGGATTGAAGGCATTCAGGGCGGCGTTAGCCACACTTCGCAATGATGCTTTAAACATTTTGTTCACTGCGTAATATAAGGAGGCTCTGCCTCCTTTTTTATTGTCTGTTAACTTACATCATGCGATTGGAGCATTGACCTTGCGCTCAATTCAATGGAGGTTTGATTGATGTCAAATTGGACGGCTTTATTGAATCCTGCACGGCGACGGGCGAGCGCGCCACAGAGTGGTGCACAAGAATCAACGCCTGCTTGGGGTAAACCATTAGCTTTGTCCTTGCCATGGCCGAATCTGTCCGGCACAGGTGAGGTGCGTACCGAGATTGAGCGTGATTACGACCGCATCCTTTACGCAGCACCTGTCAGGCGTATGGCAGATAAAACGCAGGTGTTCCCTTTGGAGCGCAATGATGTGGTACGCACGCGCTTAACGCATTCGCATGAGGTGGCTAATTTGGCGCGCGCAGCGGGGGTGGACCTAGTGTTCAACCATGCTGTTGCAGGGGCGCGTGAACAAGCTGCGCGTGATGTACCGACCCTGTTGGCGACGCTGGGATTAGCGCATGACTTGGGTAATCCACCGTTTGGGCATCAAGGTGAGCGCGCCATGCAGGCTTGGTTTGAGCGTCATGCAGCGGTGGTGTTTGAGGCGCACTTTGGTTTGACCGAGGCGATGCGTCTGGATTTTCTGCGTTTCGAGGGCAATGCACAAACCTTACGCCTGCTCACCAAGCTACAAATTATCAATGACGATTATGGCCTGAATTTGAGTTATGCCACATTAGCGGCTTTGCTGAAATATCCGGTGGCTTCGAATGCGGTGGATAAGTCGCAGCCTGTGCGGCGGAAGCATGGTTTTTTTCAATCGGAAGCGCGCCTGGTTGAAGAAGTTTGGGCGGCGACCGGTTTGCCCGCAGGGCAACGTCATCCGTTGACGTTTGTGTTGGAGGCGTGTGATGACATTGCGTATTGCGTGTTGGACGCGGAAGACGCGGTAAAAAAACGTCTGGTGTCCTTCCACGATATCTTGGCTTTTTTGCGTCATGGCGCGGGGCAGAATGCTACGGTCGCATGGGTGTGTAATGAAGCTGAGCGCGAGCATGTGGTCTATCGTGAAGCGGGCTTGTCGCCTGCGGAGTTAAACGATATTTCCATGCAAGTCTTTCGTATTCGTGCCATGGGTGTGTTGATGCGCGCGCTGACCGAAGCCTGGCTGCGTCAGCAGCAAGCCATACTGGACGGTGAATTTGTGGGCGAGTTGCTGGAGTCCTCGTCAGCGGGAGTGTTTATTGCAACGCTGCGCCAATTCAATCAGCGCCATGTCTATCGTCACCCCAGCGTGCTTAAAGTTGAGCTGCGCGGCTTTGAGGTGATTCATGAGTTGATGGATATGTTGTGGTTTGCGATTACGGATCGCGATCCCGGCTCACCCGCCGAAGCCCCTCGGCGTTCGCCATTTGCCTCGTATGCCTATGGTCGCATGTCGGAGAATTATCGCCGCGTATTTGAATCCCCGCGCAACCCGATGCCGCTGCGTTATCGCGAGGCGCAACTACTCACCGACATGATTGCAGGTATGACGGATTCTTACGCCGTGGCAATGTGCGAGGAGCTGCGACCGCATTTTCGTGCGGTTGCAAAGCGAGTTTGAGTTTAATTGAGGTTAAAAATAATGAGCACATCCAGTCCATTTTTTGCCATGCTGTCAAGGATGCGCCTAATTCAGCGCTGGGGATTAATGCGCAATACCCGTGTGGAAAACGTGCAGGAACACAGCCTTCAAGTGGCGGTGATCGCTCATGCGCTGGCGCTGATTAGCAACCGCCACTATGCAGGCACGTTTAATGCCGAGCGCGTGGCGGTTTTGGGCATGTTCCATGACGCGAGCGAGATTCTCACCGGCGATTTGCCCACGCCGGTGAAATATGGCAGTGAGGCGATTCGTGACGCCTACAAAACGCTGGAGCATCAGGCGGAGCGGCGCTTGCTTGAACTGTTGCCCGATGATTTGCGCGCGGATTACGCCCCGTTGCTGGATAGCCAACAGGTTGACCCCGCAGAGCAGCGTTTGGTGAAGGCCGCCGATAGCCTGGCCGGGTATTTGAAGTGCGTGGAAGAGGCCAGCGCGGGGAATAACGAATTTCGCCATGCCGAGCGTGCTCAGTTGGCGAAAATTGAGGAGTTGGCGCTTGAGCTGCCTGCGGCGCGTGACTTTATGCAGCGGTATGTGCCGGCGTTTTCCCTGTCATTGGATGAAATTAGCCACGCGCCGTTTCAGTCTCAGGCGTGAGGATTACCGGCCTACGTCGGTTTCAAGCGTTGATTGAGCTGCTCCAGCCCACCGCGAGCGTCGCTTTGTAGCACATAGACATGCGTGTCATTGAGCAGCGGATTGTCCATGCCACTAAAGCCTTGCGTTTGCGTGAGTATCAGCACGACTTTCGCGCTCGCTTCAAGGATGCTTAGATTGGGGATGTCCGCGTTGGCACGCTGCGGGTTAATCAAGTCGTGTGCACCAATGCTTAAGGTGAGCGCCGGAATAGGCTGTTCACCGCTCCAGTGTTCGATCAGCATGCTTTCATCGATGCCCGATTCGCGCAGGAGTAAAGCGAGTTGCCCCGGCAAGCGTCCAGCCAGCGGATGCGCCAGCACTCGAACCTGTGTGCTGCGTTGACTAAGCCGCTTGGCCAGGTGCACCAATTCATCACAGCCCTCGGCGGCAATGCAGCCAAAGCCGGGAATAAGCAAAATATCCTGTGCCTGTTCAAGCTCCAGTGCGAGTTGCTCTAAGGTCATGGGGCGTTCGGGTGCAGCAGGTTCAGTCACAGCCTCGCTGGCTGTGGCACGCGCACCCCAAAGTAATTTGGAAAGCGGCATATTCACCTGCCGTCCAAGCTCCGAGCTTAGAATCAAAGTCAGAGCGGCGGAGAGTATGCCGGTCGCCAACAATGGGGCAAGCTCCAACGCAATACCGAGCAACGCCATGCTTAAACCGGTTAAAACGCCCAGCCACGAAGCAGCAAGAGGCGCTTCGCGTTCGGCCAGCGGCAGGCTGAAGACGATGCCGGAAAGCGTCGCAAGAATGAAAAAACTCATTTGCCAGAGGATGTGAACCTTCATGCCGCTGGCAAGTAGGCCGCCCAAGACCAGCGTACAGAGCAGCAAAACCACGCCAATCCAGGATTGCGAAGCATGGCGCAATACATGCGGCAAAAGATGACTCAAACGCAAATGCGCCACGGCGGCACCCGCTGCCGAAAATGCACCGAGTAGCACGCTGAGATTGGCCAGCCCCAGAGTCAAACCCGGCTCAAGCAGCTGCTCCAGCATGGCCATACCGGCCACCAAGGCCGTGGCCGCGCCGGCCAAGCCATGCAGTAAAGCTAAGCGCGCCGGGAGATGGCTTAGCGTGGAGATGAGACCCAGAATGAAGGCCAAGCCCAACCCCAAAGCCAGCGCGCTCATCATCAGTAGCTGATTTTCGCCACCACCCAGCAGGATAGGCACGAGAACGGCCGCGCCAAAACCTGTGGCAAACCACGGGAAGGCGTGCCGCCCGGCGTGCATGCGTTGCAGTCCAATCAGCATCAGCAAGCCCGCCAGCGCGAGGCCAAGATTCATGTCATTCATGCGGGCTGGCTGTACTCGTTGATTCGGTAGGCGTGCTGGCAGGCGTAGCATTAATCGTGTTTACGATATTGGTTTGCCCAAGCTTTTCAATGCGATACAGCCAGATCAGCGCACCCATGCCGGAAGCACTGGCGACCAGAATAGCGATAAATCCGGCGGCCAAGCCAAAAACCGTGTTGCTGTCACCGAACAACAACATGGCGGCGGGCAGGGTCATGGCATTGAGTAGCAGCGCGGCACTTAGCCAGCGAAGCTGACTCTCCAGGCGCACCTGTGCAGCCCACACCTGCCCAAGCAGGGCGGCGACCAGGGCAATCGTCAGTGCTGCGCCTATGTCCACGGTTTAGTGGCAGCCGTCGAGGAAGCGTTCGGCATCCAGCGCCGCCATGCAGCCGCTCCCCGCCGAGGTAATGGCCTGGCGGTAGATATGGTCGGCCACATCGCCAGCGGCGAATACGCCTTCGACGCTGGTTTGGGTGGCGTTGCCTTCCGTGCCACTGTGGACTTTAAGGTAGCCATCTTTCATGTCCAGTTGACCGTCGAAAATGCCGCTGTTCGGGGTGTGGCCAATGGCCACGAATACGCCAGTCAGGGCAATGTCGGAGGTTGTGCCGTCGTTGACGTTTTTAATCCGGATGCCAGTCACGCCTGTTTCGTCACCAAGAATTTCATCGGTGGCACTGTGGTAGTGAAGGGTCACATTGCCGCTCTTGGCCTTTTCCAGCAGGCGGTCGGAGAGGATTTTCTCGGAACGGAAGCTGTCGCGGCGGTGAATGACATGTACATGGCGGGCGATATTGGCGAGGTAAAGCGCTTCTTCAACCGCTGTGTTGCCGCCGCCGATCACGCATACATCCTGACCGCGATAGAAAAAGCCGTCGCAGGTGGCGCAGGCCGACACGCCGCGCCCCTTGAAGGCCTCTTCGGATGGGATGCCCAGGTATTTGGCGCTCGCTCCGGTGGCGATAATCAGCGCGTCGCAGGAATAGCTGGCTGAGTCACCCTTGAGCACAAATGGGCGCTTGGAAAGATCGACGCTAGTGATATGGTCAAACGTGATGCAGGTGCCGAAGCGTTCGGCATGTTGCTGCATCCGTTCCATTAGTGCCGGGCCGGTCAGCCCATGTACGTCTCCCGGCCAGTTATCGACCTCGGTGGTGGTGGTGAGCTGGCCGCCCATCTGCATTCCGGTAATCAGCAGTGGTGCAAGGTTGGCGCGCGCCGCGTACACGGCAGCGGTGTAACCCGCAGGGCCGGAGCCGAGGATAATCAGGCGAGAGTGGTTGCTATGGCTCATGGGGTGAATCTCGTAGTGATTTTGATGGGGTGTATTTAGCCACAATGCGTGTCAGGTTCACAGAGGCGTGTGGCTTGCCTGCAAGTCGGGAATCAGCCAGCGGTCGTGTTGATCGTGAATTTGGCGCAATTTAAAACCATAAACAGCTTCAAGATTTGCGGGGGTGAGCAGTTCTTCGACGCGACCCGCTTGCCACGCGCCATTATCTTTGATGAGTAGCGCGTGAGTGCAGCTGCGCAAAGCCATATTGGGATCATGTAGGCTCATAAGCAGGCCATGACCTTGTTCGGCGAGGCTTTTTAGTTGGTGCAAAATGCACCACTGCCATGGCATGTCCAGGTGGTTGAGCGGCTCGTCCAGCAGCATCAGCGGCGGATTTTGCGCCAGTAAGGTGGCGATACCCAAACGACGCCGCTCGCCGCCGGAAAGACTGTTGACGCGGCGCGGTTCAAAGCCCTGCAAGCCGCAGGTGTTGAGCGCGTTTTGCACGATGCTCGCGTCATCCATCGAGCCATCTGACCAGCGTTCGATGTGGGGATGGCGACCCGATTGCGCGGCCTCAAGCACGCTGGCTTCAAAGCCTTCGCTGGCATCCTGGGTGAGCAGACCGACATGGCGGGCGCGTTGGCGTGGTTTCCAGTCGGCTAGCGCGTGCTCAAGCAGTTTGATGTGGCCGTGGTGCACCGGACGAATCCCGGCGAGGGTGTGCAGCAAGGTGGTTTTGCCCGCGCCATTGCGCCCTAGTAATGCCCAACATTCGCCGGGTCGGATCGTGAGTTCGAGAGCGTCAAACAGGATTTTTTCGCCCTGTTTGAGCGTTAAATCATGCACTTGCAGCAAGAGTTCGCTCATGACTTGCCTTCCCGATAGAGCAGGGCGAGAAACAGCGGCGCGCCGATAAGCGCAATTAAGGCTCCGGCGGGCAGTTGTTGCGGCGCAATCAGGGTGCGTGCCAATACATCAGCCAGCATGACCAGGCTACCGCCGAGAAGAATGGCGCTAGGCAGGGCAAAACGATGATCGGCTCCGACCAGTAAACGTGCCAGATGCGGCGCGAGCAGGCCGACAAAGCCAATGCTGCCCGCAGTAATCACGGCCAAGGCGGTGGCGACGGCGGCGAGCAAATACGCCCCCCAGCGCAGTTCGCGCACTGCCACGCCGAGGGAGGCGGCGCTGGCTTCGCCACGGGTGAGGATATTCAAATCACGCGCAAAGGGCAGGGTGAGCGCGGTCAAAACACCCAAGCCAATCAAGGCCAGCCACGGGGCGGGCGCGCCGGATAAATCGCCCATCAGCCAGAACAACATGCCGCGCAGAGCCGTTTCCGGGGCAAGCGCGAGCAGCAGGGTAATCACCGCGCCAAGCGCAGAGGCGAGCACCACGCCGGTGAGTAACAGGCGCTGGCGTGTCCATGCGCCCTCGCCATGCGCGAGGCCAATCACTAAAAGCAGCGCGGCAAACGCACCCGAGGCCGCACCAAGATGCTGCATCAATAGTGGCAGGCCAAGCAAAATGGCAAGTAGCGCCCCCACCGCTGCACCACCGGAAATGCCCAAGATGTATGGGTCAGCCAGCGGATTGCGCGTGAGCACCTGAATCAGCGATCCTGCCAGCGCCAGTAGGCCGCCCGCTGCAAAGGCGGCGAGCACGCGCGGCAGGCGTAGTTGCATGACAATGCTGTGTTCAAGCTGTTCTGCGCTATCGGCCATAAAGAACGGCCACACCCAGCCGCTACTGCCAAAGCCTAGGTTAGCCAGAAGAATGCCGGCGCTGGCAATGAGCAATAAAGTGAGAACCAGGATAGGGCGGAGGGTGAGGCGCATGGTGGGGAGTCTACAGGGCGCTGGTGGGGGTATCAAAATGAAAAAACCCGCGCCAGAGGCCTCCGGCGCGGGTTGTGAAGCGTGTTTGAACAGCGAGTGTTTACTTCACGTCAGTCGAACCGGTCGGGTTGACGATCGGTAGATTCAGTTTGTTACCCCATTCCATCCAAGAGCTTTCGTAGTTGCCGACATTGACACCTTGCTCGCGCAATACAAAATATTCCAAAGCGGAGGCAAGTCCCTTGGAGCAATACGCGATGACCTGGGTGTCTTTGGGGATGTTGCCGTAGAGCGCACGCAGCTCCTCCTTGGAACGTAGGTGACCATCGTCAGTGAGGTTCAGGTTCACGGGAACGTTGCGTGCATTAGGGATGTGCCCCGAGCGATAGGCTTCGGATTTCAGGCCGCTGTAGTGCTCGCCGTCGCGTGCATCAAGGATAATGTAGGGCTTGGAGCCGTTCAGGGCTTGATCGATATCGAACCAAGTTTTCACGGCTTTTCTGTTGGTCTGGGTGCGGTAGTCAGAAATGTCGATGCGTGGTGTCTCTTGCGTGAGCTTTCCGCCATTGGCTTGCCATGCCTGAAGTCCACCGTCCAACAAGCGAGCTTTTTGATGGCCGTTCATTTCCAGCATCCAGAAGACGCGCGCGGCTGGCACCATATTGGTGCCATCGTAAACCACCACAAGATCACTATTTTTCAGCCCGATGCTTTGGAATAGCAGCTTGGCGCGCTCGGCGGCGAGTACAAGGCCACTTTTGGAAATATCCTGAAAGGTGCTTCTGTAGGGCAGGTTGCGCGCGCCGGGAATGTGTCCTTGCTGATATTCAGCCGCCGGGCGGGCATCAATCAACACGACATTGCTTTGCTGCATCAGGTTGGC